>JAYURB010000653.1:0-5173 GCA_043756425.1 Bacteroidota bacterium | reverse complement strand
ACAATATTAATTATCCCTGATTATTTTAATTTAAGCTTTATTTATTATTACGATGAATCAATATTTAAAAACTATGAAAACACATATAATGAACTTAGAAATAATAATATATATAGTATTAAAGATGTTAATAATATTAAACTAGAAAATTATATTAAACCCATTTACATAGTAATAAATGATTCTCAAATTAATAGATTATTATTTATATTAAATGAATCTAAAGTAAAATATTCATTAAATAAATATGGAAATAATTTAATGTTAATTAGTATTTAGGTTCTTATATCATAATTTTATTATTTTGAAAATTTGAAGATTATTGTTCGATGTAATTTTTAAAACATATAATCCAGATTTAAATCTCTCTAAATCAATATATTTTACATTTTCATTAATGTTAATTTCATTTAAAATTAATCTGTTTTCTAAATCATAAATACTAAAAGAGTAAATTAAGTTATCAAAATTCCCTATATTGAAGTTTCCGTGATTTGGGTTTGGGGTAATTTTAAACTTTTCTAAATTATCTACATTTACATTTTGAGAATCCTTATTTAATCTATTCATATTATCATCTTCAGAGCAATCAAAAATTGAATAATACATACCTAATGAGTCCAGTAAATCTCCCATTGAATCATGTACAGTCACATACGCAGTATAATCTCCTGGTGTTTCATAGAAAAAAAAAGGTTGAGGTTCGGTTGAGGAATTTCCGTTACCAAAATTCCAATAATAATAATTTAAATGTAAAGAATCCTCATCATAATATGATTCGATAAAAATTGTATCACTTACACACAATGTATCAAATTGCATTTCATAGTCACCGGTAGTATCCTCTTCAGATTCCTCCGTTCTAAATTGGTAACCCCCACGGTAAACCTTATAAGCCATATCGTCATAATAGTCTAAATCTAAATCATCAACTCTAATTACTAATGTCCCTCCCCAACTTGTTTTTCTTGATCCGCTTCGCCAGTATAGACTTGATAAATCGTATAACGTTCCCCCTCGGGTTCTATAAAAATCGTAGTGATATCTTTTTTTTGGCCACATCAATCCAGTTATTTTTATATAAGATTTATTATGTACATAAGGAGAATTGTATGAGTCATCATCACATGGAGTTGGATAATTTGTCCAACAAGGAATTAATATATTAGCCCAATAATTAGTAGCATTATGAAACCATCCCGCAACCCGCGTTTTACTATAATTTTTCAAGTAGAAATTCTCTACAGTATAGTTTTTATGACGTGAACAACCAAAAATTGAAAAAGAATAGCTTCTCCATTTTCCTGATGCAAATTTATTATCTTCGAAATCAATAGTTCTCATAAATGTTGCAAGCGGAATAAAATTTGGTAAAAATCCATAACCATTATTCGATGGTAGGACGATGTCCCACCATTCATTGCCAGATGCCATTCCCATAAAGGATGTAGACCAAATTGCATTTTGAAATGCTATATCAGCACATTCTTCAGGCGGCTGATTATGATCATCTAAACCTAGTTCTCCCATAAAAGCAGGTTTATCATAAGTGTTTTCCAGATCATGAATAATATCACTTCGGTCTTCATAATTAATATTTTTTCCGTCTCCGTATTTATGTACATCTGTAAAATTGATTAAATCATTATTATATAATGTATTTGATGCACTGGAAAGAGTTGCATAAGATGTCGAAATTAAATGCGGATCATGGAAGTAATTATGAATTAAATCAGCGGTGGTCAATAATCCAATATCATAATCAGTATGAAAACTACTATAATTATAACCCCAAATTGAATTTAATTCATTAACTAATTCATAAGAAGCAATTCTTGTTGAATATCCCCATCTAGATAAAATGTATCTTAGCTTTTGAATTTCAAATTTTCTACAATCTGTGCTTCTATAGTAATCAATTGGATCATTAACATTTGAAATTGTCCTATATGGACTATTTGGCCAAGCATATCGAAGGTCGTTTCCATCCCATGGATTTATCCAATTTAACTCATCACCCCAGTTCAAAACTGCGTGAATGTAAAAATTGTTCTTTTCTGAAAGATCCATCATTTTATCTAATTCCCCTGCATTTTCTTGCCTATTTCTAAATTCTCCATAGTAAGGATTATTAGCAATATTACTGTTTGTATTAATTTCAGTTTGAAATTTATCATATACGCCTAATTGTTCCCATTCGATACCATAACCTTGGGCCCCTAAATTAAGTCTTATATAATTTACACCATTTTCTGATGCTTTCCTTGCTTTTTCATATTGAAATAAATAACCATCTGGTAAAGGTGAGTACATATAAAGAGATTGACCTTGCGGAAGATAATAATCTTGCCACGGTCCAAACCATGGAAATGCATCATTATATGCAATAGGAAAGAATGATGGATTTGGGTTATCTTTAAACCTCAGATATCGTTTGTGTAAACCAACTTCAATAATTCCATTATTACCTGGATTAGGATCAACATAAAAGTATTTAGTGGAGTTATAGGAATTGGAACAATTTGGGTCTAATACATATCCTTCATCTTGAATGTTACTTTCCACAGAAACTTTTACTTCCCAAAGACCTACTTCATCAGGAGCAAAACGTATTCTGAAAGGATAATTTGTTGGAATTTCATGCCATGTATTATCAATATAATCGGCGATATAATCTCTCATAAAAAAACCAAATACTATTTTATTATGACTAGCGTTACTAAGACAACTAAAGCTACAAGTTATATTAATATAATCAGGATCCAATGGATCAGGATTATAAGGATTTATAGAAGGCCCTGGAGTAGAAGTCAAAAAATTATATACAGCATCAAGAATTAAATTCGATGGCCTCAAACCTAATTCTATTTTATCGTGCAGCTTGACTCTTCCATTAGAACTGTTTAAAATCTTTAAGGGACACACTGCCCTTGCTGGAATACCAAAAAGTGTATATGAATTTCCATTTGTACAATTAGATTGTATTGAAATTCCGGGATTTAATTTAATATATTCATTTGCTCGAATTTCACTTGATATTAAATTTAACTTAATTATTGTATTACTATTATCTGCTTCTGTTGTAAAATATTCAGGTAAATCAAAATCCAACTTATTATTATTTGGACAATCATCGTAGTTACCATGCATTAAATGATAATTTAATAGAGGCCATTGAGAATAAATACAATCTATTAAAAATAAATTAAGTAAATAAATTAATATTAGGAGTTTTTTCATTTTAAAAAATTATTAGCTAATTTTTATTTTTTCGAAATAATTAATTGTCTTAATTCTTCATTTTCGTGTTTCAATTGTATTACATAGAGGGTGAGTTCTTCCAGTTTTTTTAATTGACTTATCTGCAAATCCAAAATATCTATTCCGTTTTTTACATCTGATGATGAGGGTAGATCCGGAAGGTGTTTAAATTTTATAAGATACTTTTCCAAATCAGGAATTTTCATTAACTTATATTGTTTACCAAAAACATAATCTGGCCAAACATTTGATCCTTTAAGTGCAACCATAACTCTCTCAGCCATTATTCCTCCTTTAACAAATAATGAATAATCGGAAATACTATTCGGATAAGGAATGCTTGCCGGCGGTTCTATTCCAATTCCGACTTTACCAACATCATTAATAAACAAGGATGAATACAATATTAGATTCCCTGAACCAACTTTATCTATTAATCCATTTGATCCATCATGTTGAAGGGTAATGTAGTTCGCTAAAGAAGATGAGAATCTGGCAATCCCTTTTACTTCCAATACATCTTGAGGATTAGGTGTTCCAATACCGACTTTACCATTGCAATTTGTCATATCATCAGGGTCAAAATTGGTCATGTACCAATGATTCGAAGGGATAACACAAGCAACTAGGTTATTCCAAGGAGGAGCTTTCTTTAAAATACCATTCGAATCAACAATGGGAGTAGAGTAAACACCTGCATTGAATCCACTTAATTTTATATTGCCAAGGAAAGTAGATTGACCACTACTATCTATTCTAATTCGTTCAATATTATTTGTTTTAAAAACCAGATCCTTATTATCTGTTGTACCAATAAAATTATTTGCTGAATTCGTCCCCGCATTCCCCATCATCGACCAGTCATCTCTCTCCGGAGCAACTATGCCCTGCTCCCCGCTTGCCGAACATCCATTTGTATCTGTAACAATAACCTTATATGTACCTGCAGCAAGGTTTGCAACTGTCTGAGTTAACTGATTAAGGATTTGGTTCGTTTGTGTATTTTCCCATTGATAGCTTTTATTTCCAATCCCTCCCGTAAAATTAACTGTAAGGCTTCCATTGGAACAACTATTGCAACTGAGATTTTTATTTTGTGGCGGATAAAAAACAGGTGTCAAAGAGGTTATTCGGAAATCGGGTGGTGCTGTAAGTATGATTTGTGATACGACAATTCCATCGTTCTGATCGCGTACAATAATTGAATAATGTCCTGATCTTAGGCCGGTTGGATTTTGTGCTGTAGATTCATACGAGGGTTTAGCCCATTGATAGTAATACGGCGGTACGCCACCTCCGACACTTATATTTATAGCACCATCTTCTCCATTGTAGCAGGAAACATTATAACCATTATGCAATGGACTCGAAATATTTATAATATGAAGCTGACTTGGTTCAGTTAATGTTACGGATTCGTTAGCGGAACATCCCATCATATCGGTTACCTGTACGGAATAAGTGCCTGCTGTTAGCCCATTAACAATATTTGTTGTAGAAGCAGCAGGATCATTCCAAAGATATGAATATACTTCTGTACCACCACTAACATGACATTCAATACTTCCGTTTGCTGCACCCTGTTCGTTTATATTATATCCTCCGCCATAAATTCCGGGCACCAATTGTATATTTAATGAATTGGGTTCAACCAGAGTAATTGTTGCTGTTTCTGTATTACTATTTTGGTCGGTTACTTTAACGGTATATTCTCCCGCACCTAAATTATAAATATTCTGATTAAATGAAATGCTTTGATTGGAAGGAGCCTTCTTCCAAGTAAACCAATACGGACCATTTCCGCCATTAACTTCTATTTCTATTTCTCCATCTGAAACACCATGACAACTTATATTTTTACCACTGGAATATTCCTTAGGATGCGCTGAAATTACAATCTGTGCCCTTGCAA
>JAYURB010000652.1:0-13326 GCA_043756425.1 Bacteroidota bacterium | reverse complement strand
AAAAATTAGGACACTCTATTGCATTTAATGAAAAAAAAAAATTAATTACCTAAAATAAAAATGACTCTGACAAAAATATAACTAGTATCAAAGTATAAAATATTTTAACATACACAAGTTAAAATCATAAATAAGAATAAAAATAAAAAAAGGCATCAATAAACCGATGCCTTTAAAATTACATTTATAATTGAAAGATGCTTCTAAAAGAGGTAATCCGTTTTAAGCACTAACCTGAGCCCTTATAATATTCAGCGCCCCGCCCGCTTTAAACCATTCAATCTGATTTTGATTATACGATTGATTTACTTTAAACGATTCCGATTGTCCGTTTGCATGATGGAGAACAACAGTAAGCTGAACGCCCGGTTTAAAAGTATTCAATCCTGTAACATCTATTACATCATCTTCTTGAATCTTTGCCCAGTCTTTTGGATCTGCAAAAGTAATGGCAAGCATTCCTTGTTTTTTCAGATTCGTTTCGTGAATACGTGCAAAGGATTTTACGAGTATCACTCTTACGCCAAGGTGACGCGGCTCCATTGCTGCATGTTCTCGTGAAGAGCCTTCGCCGTAATTTTCATCGCCAACTACTATCGATCCTATTCCGGCAGCTTTATAAGCACGCTGTACTTTGGGAACAGAATCATATTCTCCGGTTAGCTGATTTTTTACATTATCAGTTTTGCTGTTGAAAGAATTCAATGCACCAATTAACATGTTGTTGGAAATATTGTCCAGGTGTCCGCGGAATTTTAACCAAGGACCGGCCATAGAAATATGATCGGTTGTACACTTACCGGATACTTTAATGAGTAAACGAAGTCCGGAAATATCAGTTCCTTCCCAGGCAGAAAAAGGATCGAGAAGTTGTAATCGCTCAGAAGTAGGAGAGACAATTACTTTCACACCGCTGCCATCTTTTGCGGGCTCCTGATAGCCTGCATCTTCAACAGCAAATCCTTTAGGAGGCATTTCTATTCCTAAAGGTTCTGCTAATTTTACTTTTTCACCTTTAGCATTCGTGAGATAATCTGTAAGCGGATTAAAAGTAAGATCTCCTGCAAGCACCATTGCTGTAACAATTTCAGGCGATGCTACGAAAGCATGTGTATTTGGATTGCCATCATTTCTTTTTGCAAAGTTTCTGTTGAAAGAGGTTATGATAGAATTTTTTCTCGAAGGATCATTGCTGTGTCGCGCCCATTGTCCAATGCATGGACCACAAGCATTGGCGAGAACAACACCACCAATTTTTTCAAATGTTCCAAGATAGCCGTCACGTTCAACAGTGTAACGAACAAGTTCAGAGCCCGGTGTAATCGTAAATTCAGATACTGCTTTAATGCCTGCATCAGCTGCTTGTTTAGCAACGGAAGCAGCACGCGTAATATCTTCATACGATGAATTAGTACAAGAGCCAATCAAACCAACTTCTAATTTACTTGGCCATCCTTTTTCTTTTACAGCCTCAGCGAATTTTGAAATTGGCCATGCAAGATCCGGTGTAAACGGACCGTTAACATGCGGTTCAAGTTCTGAAAGATTAATTTCAACAACCTGGTCAAAATATTTTTCAGGGTTTGTATAAACATCATCGTCACCACGTAGATGTTTCATTACAGCGTCGGCTGCTTCGGCAACATCTTTTCTACTTGTACCGCGCAGGTAATCTGACATTTTTTTATCGTAGCAGAATACTGAAGTAGTAGCCCCTATTTCAGCACCCATATTGCAAATTGTTCCTTTGCCTGTGCACGATAAACTATCAGCACCCGGACCGAAATATTCGAGGATTCTGTCTGTACCGCCTTCAACTGTTAATATTCCGGCAACTTTTAATATGACATCTTTTGGTGATGTCCATCCGCTTAGTCTTCCTGTAAGTTTAACACCAATTATTTTTGGAAACTTTAATTCCCATGGCAAACCTGCCATAACATCGCAAGCATCTGCACCACCAACACCAATGGCAATCATTCCTAGTCCACCGGCATTTACTGTATGTGAATCCGTACCGATCATTAATCCACCCGGGAATGCATAATTTTCAAGGAGAACCTGATGGATAATACCTGCACCTGCTTTCCAGAAGCCTATGCCGTATTTATTAGAAACGGAAGCAAGGAAATCATATACTTCCTTGTTTTTATCAAGAGCATCGGAAAGATCTTGTTTAGCGCCTATTTTTGCCTGGATAAGATGATCGCAATGCACCGTAGATGGCACTGCAACTTTTGTTCTTCCTGCCTGCATAAACTGAAGCAAAGCCATTTGAGCAGTTGCATCCTGCATAGCCACTCTGTCGGGATGGAAATCGACATAAGACTTTCCGCGTTCATAAGGCTGTTGTGGAGTTTTTCCCGTTAGGTGGGAATAAAGTATTTTTTCTGTTAGCGAAAGCGGTCGGCCAACAACTTTTCTTGCTGCTTCAATTTTTTCAGCCAGGCCGGCATACACTTTTTTAATCATTTCGAGGTCAAAAGCCATTGTATATGTTTTTAGAGTCAGGCGAAGTTACGAAAAAGCAATATTATCGTTACACCCAACGATTTTATAGTTACTGTAATCTAATTGTAAGAATAGCAGTGACTTTTTCTGCTTTTACTTGTTAACCTGAGTTAAATTGTAAGAAAAAAAGTTGAATGGAGAATAACTACAATGCAGCTGCGCCTATAGCACGAAAAAATAATCCGGTTTTTAAATTTTCTTTTTTAGTTATTCAATTGGTATTATGTTCATTAATATTGTATTATATAATTCAAAACTGTAAAATGGATATAATGGCTTTTAATAAAACGTTTTGAGAAAATTTGATTTCAATAAGGGATAGATGTTAATAATCTATTTAATGTTCTAGAAGTTTTTTAGATAGAAAGCATTTTCATTAAAAATAATCTGCCAGTTTTCTAAAAGGTCCTTTGCAGGATGACGGCTAAAATATTGTGCTTATAGTGATGGATTTGTTGCTAAGAGTAGCAGATCGTGCACTTAAAATTTTATAAGGTTTTAAAGTTAAATTGAATGATACTGCCAGTTTTCTAAAAGGTCCTTTGCAGGATGACGGCTAAAATATTGTGCTTAAGTGCACGAACTGCCGCTAAGGGCGGCAGTTCGTACACTTTATAGAACTTTACATAGTTTTCGATCTATTTGCTTGGGAGTTTATTAAAGAAGGATTTTGATTGAAATAGCTGTTGTTTGGGTTGTGAATGGATGCTTTTCAAAAATCCTTTGCTTGATTAAAACCATCAATTTTTTTTAAGTTTTTGAAAAAAAACGCTGTGATTTCAGTTTTTTTCAAACGTACATTAGATGTTTTTCCAACGCACTTTATAAAACCTTAATAATCAATAATAAACAACAGCCTTTCTCTTTTATTACAAATTGGAAATTTGCTGTGTTATTCTATCTTTGCACGCTCTTAAAAAATCAATTAATTCACATAAATTTTCAGTAAATCCATGCAAAGCAAAGGTGCAGTTAAGTTATTTGCCATTCTTCTATCACTGGTTTGTCTTTACCAGTTAAGTTTTACGTTCGTAACCAAGCATGTTGAGAACAATGCCAGGGAATACGCAAATGGCGATGCCATAAAAGAAAAGGCCTATATCGATTCAATGAATTCTCAAAAGGTGTATCCATTGTTTGGGTTTACCTATAAAAAATGCAAAGAAAACGAAATCAACCTCGGCCTTGATCTAAAAGGCGGAATGAACGTTACCATGGAAGTTTCTCTGGTAGACCTTATCCGTTCTATGGCTAATAACAGCAAAGACGGTACATTCAATAAAGCCATTGCAAATGCTCAGGCAGCTCAGTCGAACAGCCAGAAAGATTTCGTAACGCTATTTGTGGAAGAGTTTCAGAAACTCGACCCTAATGCGCGACTGGCAGCCATCTTTGCAACAAAAGAGTTGCAAGACAAGGTAACCTTTAATTCCAGCAATGAAGAAGTAAAAAAAGTAATTCAGGTAGAAGCCAATGCTGCTTTCGACCGTACTTATCAGATTCTAAAAACAAGGATCGATAAGTTTGGAGTTACTCAGCCTAACGTTCAAAAACTTGGCAATGGCAGAATACTCGTTGAACTTCCCGGAATTAAAGAACCGGATCGCGTTCGTAAACTTCTTCAGGGTACTGCTAAACTTGAATTTTGGGAGACGTATGATAACAAAGATATTTATCCAATCCTTGAAGAAATAAACAAGACTCTAAAATTAATAGGACTTCCAGATAGTGGCTCAAGTGCTTTAGGCTTAAATCCTGATTCGCTTGCTCCTAAAATGGATACTTTAAAAGATGCTACTGCTTCTGCTGATAGCAGCAAATCATTGATTAGTCAGCTGAGCAATCCAAAAGAAAAAGGTGATACTTCTAAAAGCGATTCTGCAAAGGCTGCAGGAAAGCAAACATTTGAAGAATTTGCAAAAGAGAACCCTCTCTATGCTGTCCTTGCTCCTTCTGTTCAGCAAAACGAACAGAACCAAACAGAACTTCGTAAAGGCCCGGTCATTGGTTCTGCACTTGCAAAAGATACAGGCAAGGTGAATCGTATCTTTGAAATGGAGCAGGTCCGTAACAAACTCCCTCGCGAGTTTAAATATTTATGGTCTATTAAACCTGTTGATGTTGATGGAAAAGTAATGCAGTTGGTTGCTATTCGTACGCCAAGCCGCGACAATCTGGCTCCGCTTGATGGGTCAGCCATAGTCGATGCCCGTAAACAAAAAGGACAATTCTCCGATAACTGGGAAATTGGAATGACCATGAATGCTGAAGGTTCCAGAACGTGGAGAAGACTTACCAAAGACAATGTAAATAAATCGATAGCAATCGTTCTTGATGATTATGTTTATTCTTACCCGAATGTAATTCAGGAAATTTCCGGAGGAAGTTCCAGCATTACAGGACAATTCTCTCTCGAAGAAGCAGATGATTTGGCGAACATACTTAAAGTAGGTAAACTTCCTGCTCCTGCAAGAATTGTTGAGGATACAGTTGTTGGACCTACGTTGGGTAAAGAAGCGATCAGTTCAGGACTCTTATCGTTTGTTATTGCCCTTATCCTTGTATTGCTGTTCATGGTATCGTATTATAACAATGCGGGAATCGTAGCAGACGTAGCTCTTTTTGCAAACGTATTTTTTGTAATGGGAATTTTGGCATCCCTGGGAGCGGTTCTTACCCTTCCGGGTATAGCCGGTATCGTACTTACTATTGGTATGTCTGTGGATGCGAATATCCTGATCTTTGAGCGTATCCGTGAAGAGTTAGCGCTCGGAAAGGGAATCCGACTGGCTGTGAGTGATGGTTTCAAGCATGCCTATTCATCTATCATTGACTCCAACGTAACTACATTGATTCTCGGTATTATCCTTTACATCTTTGGTTCAGGTCCAATTCAGGGTTTTGCAACTACTCTTATCATAGGTATTCTTTCATCTTTATTCAGCGCTATTTTTATTACACGATTGATTTTCGACTGGATGCTTACACGCAATAAAGAAATTAAGTTCTGGAACAGTATGACTAAAGGAGCTTTCAAGAACATCCATTTCAATTTTGTTGAGCGCCGTAAATTGTATTATACCATTTCCGGTATTATTATCGCTTTAGGTATAGTTGCTTTTATATTTAAAGGATTGAACTTTGGAGTAGACTTTGAAGGAGGAAGAACATACGTTGTTCGTTTCGATAAGCCTATTGCTACTGTTGATGTTATTGATGCCTTAAAAACACCTTTTACCAAGGCTCCTGAAGTTAAGACTTTTGGTAATTCCAACCAGGTAAAAATTACTACGAGTTACCTTATCGAAGATCAGGCTATTGATGCAGAAACAAAGGTAACAGATAAGCTTAACGAAGGGTTGAAATCCCTTAAGGGTACAACTTATACTGTGCTCAGTTCCCAGAAAGTCGGACCAACTATTGCTGATGATATTAAGAAATCAGCTGTTTGGGCAATTATCATTTCCTGTGCCTTAATGTTTATGTATATATTCATTCGCTTTCGCCGCTGGCAGTTTGGCCTTGGAGCTGTTGTCGCTTTAATTCATGACGTATTGGTTGTATTGTCCATTTTCGCAATATTTAATGGAATCCTTCCTTTTTCCCTGGAAATCGATCAGGCATTCATTGCAGCTATTTTAACGGTAATGGGTTACTCAATGACAGATACTGTCGTTGTTTTCGACAGGATTCGTGAATTTGTGGGTATTCATCACCATGCAAAGGATCAGAGTAAGGTTATTAACGATGCATTGAATGCTACGCTTAGCCGTACCATCAATACTTCTTTGACCATATTCTTCGTCCTTTTAGCGATTTTCATTTTCGGTGGTGAAGTTATCCGCGGATTTACCTTCGCCCTCCTTATTGGAATCGTAATCGGTACTTACTCTTCTATTTGCATTGCAACACCTATTGTTGTTGACTTTGCCAAGAAAGAAAATGCTTAATTAAATTCGTTAATCCGATAGCTATCGGATTAACGAATTACCTAATTAATTCCTTATCTTTGATATTAAATCTCAAAAGATGATACCCTCAACTTTATTGTTTCTTAACCTGGGTGGCGGAGAAATATTCGTCATTATGCTTGTCGTATTACTTTTTTTCGGCTCTAAGCGAATTCCTGAACTTGCAAAAGGTTTAGGAAAAGGAATGCGTGAATTTAAAGATGCCATGAGCGGAATAGAAAGTGAAGTGCGCAATTCTGCTAATGAAGCTCCGAAGCCTGCTAAGACTGAAGAGGCAAAAAAAATTGATGAGCAGTGATTATTTTTATTTTTGAATAGCGAATAGCGACGATACTTCTAACGGGCAGCTTTTATAATTTGAAAAAATAAATTTCGAATGGGTTAGTGCCCACCCTTCGGCTGTGCTCAGGGACCGCCCTTCGATTACCTCAAGAACCGCCTGTAAACCTATTACAGGATTATCTAACTAAACTGTAAACTTTTTTCAGCACGAGTCAGCCCTTCGGCTGCCTCAGGGACCGGGAATTTGCTCGTATAAAGGCTTCGACTGCTCAGCCGAGCATCTAGAAAACATTTAACATTTTCTAGTATATCTTAGAGATAAACAAATTCAAAGATGAAAAATAGCAAAAAGATTATACTCACGAAATAAAATATCAAAAAGTTTGAGCTCTTGTCTCAATGCCAAAATCCTTTACATTTAAAAATTATAATTCGAATACCTCTTGTCAAAAATGCGCTTTCGAAGACTAACAATTAGATCAAAGCTCGGCTGAGCGAAGTCGAAGCCAAAATTAAAATTGATCCCCGGTCCCTGAGCAGCCGAAGGGCTTATTTTCTTTCTTGCAGTTGGCATTAAAAAAATCACAAAAACTTCCAGTTCGGGGTATAACGAATAACGAACAAGGATTAATGATCTCAATCAACGAACTAATAAGTTGATTAACGGGTAACGAATAACGAGTAACGATAAACGATCTCAATCAACGAAATAATAAGTTGATTAACGACTAGCGATCAACGATCAACCAAGTTGAATAACGATCAACGAATAACGATCAGTAAACTCTAGTACTTGATTTCAATGTCGGTGGACATTTTAGCCAAAATCCCCTTTTCATTCATTAAGGTTTTAATCTTTTCATAATAAAGATAAGCCTCTCCCAATTCTTGTTTTGCAAAGGAAGATTTGGCTTCGGAATTCAGATCCTGCATTAGCTGCTCCAGAAATTCTTTTTGTTCGGGCAAAGCAATGGTTCTGTATTTGGAAAGGTTTGCTTTTTTAGCAGCAATTTCTATTGCATCATTCAGTCCGCCTAATACATCAACCAGTCCAAGTCTTTTAGCATCGGTTCCTGTCCAGACACGGCCTTGTCCAATGTCGTCTACACCTGTTTTACTCATCTTTCTGCCATTGGCTACATGGGTAATAAATGTATTATAAATTTTTTCTACTTCGCTTTGTATAATATTGCGTTCATCGTCCTTCATAGGTCTTACTAATTCACCCATGTCGGCATATTTTGCTGTCTTTACAGTGTCAAAGGTTACGCCCAGTTTATTCTTAAACATTTCCTGTGCATTAAAGAGAAGTCCAAAAACACCTATGGAACCGGTAACAGTATTTGGTCTGGCAACGATCGTATCGGCAGCGCAGGAAATATAGTATCCTCCTGAAGCAGCATAATCACCCATGGAAACAATAAAAGGTTTGGCTCTTTTTGCCAGTATAGTTTCACGCCAGATTACATCGGATGCAAGCGCGCTCCCACCCGGAGAATTTACGCGAAAGACAATTGCTTTAACAGTAGTATCTAGTCTTGCTTTGCGAAGCGCTTCAGCAATGCGTTCGGAACCGACCTGATCGTCAGAACCTTTTCCGCTTACAATTTCGCCACTGGCATAAACAACTGCAATTTTTTTAGCGGAGAAATCGTCGCCTTTTACAAATACGCGAGCATATTTACTCAATGAAATAAATTTTGCTTTATCCTTTTCGCCAAGTCCGGTTTTCTTTTTGATTGTCGACATAACCTCATCGTAATAAGCGAGGTGATCAACAAGTTTTAAACGCAAAGCATCTTCAGGATACCGTGCTTCCAAACCATCGGCTATACGCTGCAAATCGGATACGGGAATATTTCTTGAAAGTGAAATCTGGTTTAAAAGAGAATTCCAGACGCCGGAAAGCAGCGTCATTATCTGCTGTCTGTTTTCATCGCTCATTTTATCATACATAAATGGCTCTACAGCGCTTTTGAATTTTCCGTGACGGATAATTTCCGGTTTGACTTCCAGTTTGTCCAACGCTCCTTTAAAAAACGAAAGCGTTGCATGCAATCCTTTGAAATCGAAATCTCCTTCAGGATATAGATAAATACTGTCGGAAAGAGATGCCAGATAATAGGCTCCCTGTGTAAAAGATTCGCTGTAGGCGTAAATAAACTTATTGCTTTTTTTAAAATCCAGCAATGCATTTCTGATTTCTTCCAGTGTGGCAAGTCCTGCTCTTACAGAAGTGAGGTCAAGGAGTATTCCTTTAATTCTATCGTCGCTTTTCGCTTTGTTGATGGATTTCAAAATTTCATCAAGGCCCGGTGCAGGATCTTTGCTTAGGTTAGATAAATCAAGATTTTCAAAAGGATTTTTTCCCGTGCGTTCTTCAATAGGGTTTTCAAAGGAAAGCTGAAGAACAGAATTGTCACTTACGCTTACTTCATTGTCGCCTTTAAAAGCGAGCATCATGCCGGAGATAATGGCAAGCATGATGAAAAACAATACGACCGATCCGAGAATAAATCCCAGCATGGATGCAAACATGAATTTGAAAAACTGTTTCATAATTTATTTTTATTTAATGCATGCAAATTTATAACTAATAAAGTATACTTGTTCTTTTTTAAGAAATCATTAGGTTTGGATGATAATTAATCGAATGAATACAGCCGTAATATTGCTGGGCACCAATAAAGGTGACATGCAATTAAACCTTGAAAATGCAAAAAAGCATGTTTCTGATGAAGTAGGTAAAATCTTTGAAGTATCGAGTATTTATAAAACCGATCCCTGGGGCAATAAGGATCAGGCTGATTTTCTGAATCAGATAATTGTTGTTTCAACTGCTTTAAATGCAAGTGAATTGATTAAAACATTGCTTGAAATTGAATCTCAAATGGGCAGAGAGCGAAAAGTAAAATGGGAGCCTCGCTTGATCGATTTGGATATAATTTATTTTAACGACGATATTATACAAGAACCTAATCTTACTATTCCTCATAAACACCTGCATGAAAGGCGGTTTGTCCTTAAACCACTGGCAGAAATTCTCCCCGATATGGTGCATCCCGTTTTTGGAAAGAAAAATAAAGAATTGCTTGAAGCATTGACTGATGGATTAAATGTTCAACCAATAGATTAATTTTGACGACCATTAAAAATCAGCCTGAAAAAGTGATAAAAAAGAAGTTGAAGTACGATTATATTGTTGTTGAGGGAAATATAGGATCGGGAAAAACTTCTTTGGCTACAAAACTTTCTGAAGATTTTAATACTAGACTTGTACTAGAACGTTTTGCAGAGAACCCCTTTCTGCCGCTTTTCTACGAACAGCCTTTACGGTATGCTTTTCCACTTGAGTTATCGTTTCTGGCCGACCGTTACCAGCAGTTAAACGATGAACTTTCTTCTCCCGACCTTTTTAAGCAACAAACGGTTTCTGACTATATTCTGAGTAAATCGTTAATCTTTGCCAACATTACATTGAAGGATGATGAGAATAAACTCTATCAGAGGCTTTTTCAGATTATTAATCCACACCTTCCTAAACCCGACTTGTTGATTTTCCTGCACAAGGATGTGGATCAATTGAAAAAGAACATTAAGCAAAGAGGCAGGACCTATGAACAAAATATTGAAGCAGACTATCTTCAAAAACTTGAAACAGGTTATTGGGAGTATTTAAAGCAATTAAAGGATGCCAGAATATTAGTTATTGATACCAATGAAATTGATTTCGTTAATAAAGCTGATGATTACGAAAAGCTTTTATCTTTAATTCAATCGGATTTCGAACCGGGAATACACCGCCTTGTTTTATAAGGCATTTACTATTCCAATTTTTCTTCACAACTAATTAATAATAAATGAATTAAACTATTGTTTGTTCATACGATATTTTATTTGACATTTAAGAAATGAAGGATTAATTTGCGCTATAAATACTAAAAACCAAACATCTTGTCAAACTTAAAAAACAAAGGAGTTTTCCTAATTCTCCTGCTTTTATCCGGATTTAATACTCTTTCATTTGCTCAAACTGATACTAAGTCTGCAGAAAATGCACCTCTTAAAATAAAAGCCTATAGAATTCCTACGCCCGGCGATTATGATTCCTGGGATTTCGGAGCACATTTTGGCTTAACGTATGGAAGTACGGATATTGCTTCTTCTAAAATGGGCTTTGGGTCCAAACAATTGGCTTTTGGGGTTGATGCTACAAAGTTCATTTCTCATAGTTTTGGTATACAGGCCCGATTTTTAACCGGTGGACTAAAAGGAACAGATGATGTTGAAGAGCTTTTCCAATACAAAACATCTATTAATTACGACCTGACTATAAATGCACTTTTTCAGATTGGTAACCTTTCATTTTTGTCGCGCAAACATGAATTGGCTATTTATGGAACCATTGGTGCCGGCGTTATCAATTTCACTCCGAAAGTTTCCATCGATGGAGGCACTACTGAACAGGCCGGAATTTATTCTCAATACACACAGCCTTATGAATATCCCGATTATAAGTCAACATCAGCACTCGTTGTGCCAATTGGCATTGGATTAAAATATCATGTTTCTCCAAAACTTTCTATTACCGGTGAATACAGTTATCGCACCACTCAATCCGATAAGCTTGATGGGTTTTTTAAATTGTTATCGGCAGATGATCATTATTCAAGTTTGAATTTTGGTGTGGCTTATCATTTCGGACATAAAGGTAAATCGTTGGAATGGGCAAATCCTTTGAAGTCGCTTTACGATGACTATTATGCAATGAAAGAAAAGTTTGATCTTCTGGGAGTGGATAATGATAACGATGGTGTTGTAGATCTTTTTGACCGCGAGCCTGACACCAAAGCAGGAGCAAAAGTTTATGGTGATGGAAAAGCAATTGATACCGACAGCGACGGAATACCTGATGTAAGCGATTCCGATCCTTTTTCAAATATGAAATCAAAAATTGATGCCACAGGAAAATCTATCGATAATGTTTCAGCTAAGGATAAAGACAGCGATGGTGATGGTGTTCCTGATAGCAGGGATTCGGAGATTTTTTCTGCAAAAGGAGCACGTGTTGATGCCTCCGGAAAAGAAATTGTTGTTGTTAAATCAGAGAAGAAATCGGATGTATCAACGGCGAATTTAAATGAGTCAGCTAAGAAAGCAGATGAGGCTAACAGAAAAGCAGACGAATCTACCAGAAAGGCTGATGAAGCATCAAAGAAAGCAGAAGATGCCAACAGAAAAGCAACTGAAGCAATAAGTAAAGCTGATGCATCTGCTCAAAAAGCTGAAGAAGCAATTCGTAAAGCAGATGAAGCAATTAAAAAAGCCAATGAAACTGCCGGTAAGTCAAAAGAAAATTCAGGTAAAATAATCGAGACTCCTGCCAAGACCGATGAAGCATCAAGAAAAGCAGAAGATGCCATCAGAAAGGCAAATGAAGCAGCCGGTAAGGCGGATGCTTCTGCCCAAAAAGCAGAAGAAGCGATGCGTAAGGCAGATGAAGCAATTAAAAAAGCCAATGAAACCTCCGTTCAGTCAAAGGATAATTCAGTTAAAATACCGGCTGCTCCTGCAAAAACAGATGCTGCTGTTATTAAAATAGATGAGTCAGCAAAGAACAGAGATTCCGATGGTGATGGCATTGCTGATTACTTAGATACAGAACCATTTTCCATACGTGGAGTCCGTGTAGACAATACAGGAAAAGAACTTGCTGAAGATGTTGCTGCCCGTAAAAAAGATACAGACGGAGATGGTATTCCCGATTTTATGGATGCAGATCCTAATTCCAGGAAAGGTGTTAAAGTAAATTCAGACGGAAGAGAAGTTACACCTTCTGAAGGAATATCAAATGTCCAGGAAAAAGCGCCTGTGAAAGCTCCTCCAATGGAAAAAAAGGAACCGGTAGCACCTGCACCTGTTTATGTTCCTGAAGTAGCCGGTACACCATCCAATTTCGATTTGCCTACTATTTATTTTGGAGTAGATCAGGATGAGATAACAAGTAAATTTTATGATGAATTGATATCCTTCGGTTTATTAATGCATAACAATCCTTCGCTGAATTTCCGTGTAATTGGAAACTGTGATACAAAAGGTAGTGCAGAATATAATATCGACCTCGGAAAACGCAGAGCAGAAACCGTCAAAGCGTTCCTTATAAATAATTGCAAAGTAGACGGCAGTCGCCTCATTACTGAAACCTCCGGGAAACAGAATACGATTAACGGAGTAGGGGTTATTAATAGGAGGGTTGATATTATAATTCGTTAATTCCTTAATTCCTTAATTCGTTAATTAGCTAAGGTAACGACTAACGAGTTGGGACAAGAATAATACAGAAAATTTCAAGGTCGAAAAAATCATTTTTCTTTATTTTTTCTTTTCAGGCGAAACCGCCGTGTTGATTATATCAATAAAAGAAGCATTCACTTTGAGTTTAGGCTCGTAGTGACTAGCTCGTTTTTTCTTAGCCATTAATGTAAAGGTAGATTAATTTACAATACATTTCAATGCCCGACTTCATCAGGTACGTCTTGATAAAAAAATAAATAAAATTCGG
>JAYURB010000651.1:0-2270 GCA_043756425.1 Bacteroidota bacterium | reverse complement strand
CTTCGTATAGTACCGCAAGGTCAAAATCCAACATTACCCTTTGTCCCCTTAATTCATAAATCTTTTTTTGAATGAGTTGTAATTGCATCTTTCGTAATTTTTTTTAAAACCTTTAAACGAAGATGCGGAAAGATGAACGAAGTTTAAAATTATTGGCAGCTTTCATCAAAAGAAGATGGGGAGTATTTGCAGTCACTTTCCGGTAAAAAAAATAAAGCCCTTCCGCAAAGTGTTGATCATGTATGGAAATATTAAATCGAACACATTAAGAAGTTTTTTTGCTCTAAGCTAATTCTAAGCTATGATGGTGGATTAAAAATCCACTTTTTAAAAGTTCAGGATTGCAAATCTTGCATAGCCGTGAAAAAGGAGAGATAGCTATTGTCTCATCTTATCAACGTAACCGTCCCCTCCGGCTTTTCACTCGAAGTAAATGGATACTTCATACCTGTCCATATTTTCCCATTTTGAAATATAGCCCGAACTTTCCAGGCATAGGCTCCTTGAGGTAGATCTTTTCCATTGTAAGTTCCGTCCCATTGATCAATCGGCTGGCCATCGACCAAACGATCAGAATGCCAAACGCGTTCTCCATAGGGAGAAAATACTTCGATTAGATAGGATGTTAATCCAACTCCTTTCGGAGTAAAATATCTTGTTTCATCTGTACCACCATTAGGAGAAAATGCATTGGGAATA
This sequence comes from Bacteroidota bacterium, assembly GCA_043756425.1. GTDB lineage: Bacteria > Bacteroidota > Bacteroidia > AKYH767-A > 2013-40CM-41-45 > JADKIH01. Next base: position 1,571 of record JAYURB010000651.1, on the reverse strand, counting down.
AAAAGACTTCCGAGTAAATCAACAAGAATAATTTGGCTCGAAGTATCAGGACATCCGTATTGATTCAAAACAATTAATTCAATAATTTTTACGCCATTAGAATAATAACGGTGAATAGGGTTTTGATCCTCGTCTGTTTGCTCATCGCCAAAATTCCATTGCCAAATTGTTGCTAATGTTGACTGATCGTAAAAATGATAAATGCCATTCGGACTTATAATCGTGTCGGTAACTGTTGAATATGTAAAGGCGCTTATCGGACTCGGGTAAATTTGGATTGGGTATAACGAACTTATCGTATCAAAACAAATAGAATCGTTGGAAGCAACTAATGTTACAGTATAAATTCCGTTATTAAAATATTCATGTATAGGATTTATAAGGTTTGAAAAATTTCCATCTCCAAAACTCCAATAAAAAGTATTTGCTGAAGTGGAAAAATTATTAAATTGAATTAGTGCTCCTTCACAGTAATATTTTGCACTGTCAATAAATGAAGCAACAGTTTCGGGATAAATCTTGATAAGTTTTTGAGTTGTATCCGAGCAACCGAAATTATTAATTGCTATTAATCGAGCATTAAATTCGGAGGCCGTTGTAAAATTAATTAATGTGTCTTGGACATTCGTTGTTCCGAATCTTCCAAAATCCCAAAGAAAACTTTGAGCTCCAACACTGGTATTATCAAAAATTATATCTGAAGGCAAATGACATGGCAATGATTGTGAAAAATTAAAATCAGAGGTGGGGACTGGGTATACATTAATATAACTATATCCTGTATCGCTACTGCAACCATTTGTATCTGTTGCAAGAAGACTAATTGTATAACTTCCAGCTTGATTGTATGTGTAATGCTGTGAAGGTCCGTTCAAGGTATCACCATTTCCTAATGTCCATAAATAATAAGTTGAATAGAGTGATGTATTATTAAGGTCAATCGTAAACGGTAGGCAACCATCATTACCACTTAATCCAAAAGATGCAACAGGGACTCTCAACAGTTCAATTGTTTTACAAATTGTATCTCTACAACCGTTCTGAGTAGAAATCCCAATCATACAGACTGTATAAAACCCCGGTGCAGGAAACAAATGTGTCGGTGAAGTTGCTGATGAATCCAACGTTGTACTATCACCATAATCCCATATACTTCCCTGAATCGTCGTTGATGTATTAGTCAGCGTCACAGGTTCATTGACACAATTAATTGGTGAAACATTAAAAGATAAAACCGGTTGAGGAAGGACAATGATCGAATGACTGACTGAATCAAAACCACAAAAATTATCTACCGATTGCCGGATGACAAAGGTTCCTGCAGTATCGAATAAATGAGATATTGTATAACCAGCACCGGTATTTCCGTCACCAAAATCCCACTGGATAGTTGCATTAGCGCCTACGAAACTGGTGAAGGTTACATATAGTGGTTGACAACCAATCACAATATCAGTATTAAAAAAAGCAACTACTGTATTTGGATGTATAATTACATCTTTCGTTAAAGTATCAATGCCACAAAAATTCGATGCTATTAAAGTAACATGATAGGTTGAATCAAGACTATC
>JAYURB010000650.1:0-2280 GCA_043756425.1 Bacteroidota bacterium | reverse complement strand
TACTGTAACCGGAATGATTACCGGGATCTACATTTTAAGATGGACTGTTTCAAGTGGACCTTGTGTAACTTCTACAGATGATATACAAATTCAGATTTTTAATATTCCGCTTTTTGTTGATGCAGGTCCGGATCAAAACATTTGCAACCTGACATCAGCAACTATGGCCGGAAATGTTCCTTCTGCAGGAACCGGAACCTGGGCATGGATTAGCGGACCCGGGGCACCTTCCATTACTACGCCTACAAATCCTTCAACGACTATCACTTCTTTGAGTTCAGGAACTTATGAGTTTGGCTGGAAAATTTCAAATGGCGTATGTTTTTCACAGGAAGACACAATGATTGTAAATGTTTACGACCTTCCTACTACTGCTAATGCAGGTCCAAACCAAAACCTTTGTAGTACCAATAATACAATCCTTCAGGGAAACAGTCCTGTTTTGGGAACAGGAACATGGTCATTTATCAGCGGCCCTAACTCACCGACGATCACGGATCCGACAGATTCAGCTTCAACCGTTACTAATATGGTCGTAGGTACATATATTTTCCGCTGGTCTATTCAAAATGGAACATGCTCTTCCTCTACTTCCGATGTACAGGTAACAATTTTCAATTTACCGGCGACGGTTAATGCAGGACCTGATCAAAACCTTTGCAACGTAATTACAATAACATTAAACGGTAATAATCCTCCTTCAGGTAGCGGAACATGGACTTTTATCAATGGACCAGTCGCACCTACCATCGTATCGCCAAATAGTCCTTCCACTTTCGTTTCCGGAATGGTTCCCGGAATTTTTGAGTTTGGATGGACTATTACAAATGGAGTTTGTGTAACCGCAACTGACAAAGTGAAGATTAACATCTACAAAACTCCTACAACTGCCAATGCAGGTCCTGATCAAAATTTATGTAATGTAAATAAGGTACAGCTGCAGGCAGCACCGGCTGTATCGGGAAATGGAAGATGGACTCAATGGACAGGACCTAACACTGCTATAATTGCTGATTCTTCTCTTGAAAATTCTCTCGTTACCGGAATGATACCGGGATCTTACAGATTTATTTGGACAATCATTAATGGTACTTGCAGTATTTCAAGGGATACAGTTGCAATTACTATTTTCGATGTTCAAACTAACGCTCTTGCCGGAACTGATCAAAATCTTTGTAATATTGATAGTACAATAATGGCTGCTAATACTCCGGCTATTGGTATTGGAAGCTGGAGTTTGATCAGTGGTCCAAATGTTCCAACGATTGTAAATCCATCTAATCCATCGACAAAAATCAACAATCTGATAGCGGGAACATATGAATTTAATTGGACGATAAGCAATGGAACCTGTGCTGCATCAGAAGATACAACAGAAATAATTATTACTTCGCCAACAGCAAATGCAAATGCAGGGCCTGATCAAAACATATGTAATACTACGTTAGCAACCCTGGGCGGTAATCCAACTACATCGGGTAGTGGTGCTTGGACATTGCTCAGTGGGCCAAATAGTCCTGTAATTTCAGTACCCTCTAATCCAAACTCCCCTGTTAACGGACTTACTTTTGGCACGTATGATTTTATATGGACTGTTTCCAATGGAAGTTGTGCTTCTACTTCTGATACTGTTCAATTATCCGTATTTGATTTACCCGGAGCTGCAATGGCCGGGCCGGATCAGGATCTTTGTAATGTGAGTTCCGTAGTAATGTCGGGAAATACTCCCTTTGCAGGTATAGGCACTTGGACATTAATTAGTGGTCCGGGAATACCTGTTATAACTGATCCGAATGATCCTTCAACAACTATTTCTAACCTTGCTCAGGGTGACTATATTTTCCGCTGGTCTGTTACGAATTCTATCTGTACTGTAACAAACGATGATGTTGAAATTAAAATAGCAAATCCTGTATCGTCGGCAAATGCCGGTAACGATCAAGGAATTTGCAATACAAATGCTACAGCATTTTCAGCATTGACACCGGCATCAGGAACCGGCAACTGGACAATAATAAGCGGGCCAAATACACCTGTTATTGCTTCTCCGAACAGTGAAAATTCATCCGTTACCGGATTGGTTGATGGCACATATACCTTTTGCTGGACAGTTTCAAATGGTGCTTGTTCAATTTCAACAGACACCGTTAGCATTTCCGTTTATGATTTACCCACTGTTGCAAATGCAGGAAACGTGCAAAGTGCCTGCGATACTGTTTTCATTACCTTAACGGGTAATCCGGCTACATCAGGTACAGGAAACTGGTCAATAATTAACGG
>JAYURB010000649.1:0-2281 GCA_043756425.1 Bacteroidota bacterium | reverse complement strand
ATCATGAAGACAAGGTTTATAAAACCAAACGTGAAAAATACAATGCTGTCATTGAAGAAATAGAAGAACTGGTTAAAGGCGGACGACCGGTTTTGGTGGGTACCACGTCAGTAGAAACTTCAGAATTATTAAGCCGGATGCTTAAACTTCGTAACATCAGGCATAATGTTTTGAATGCGAAATTGCATCAGCGGGAAGCGCAAATCGTTCTCGAAGCAGGAAGTTCAGGAACGGTAACCATTGCCACCAACATGGCAGGTCGTGGAACCGATATTAAACTCGGGCCCGGAGTAAAGGAAGCAGGCGGATTGGCAATTGTAGGTACAGAAAAACACGAATCACGCCGCGTTGACCGTCAGTTACGGGGTCGTGCAGGACGACAGGGAGATCCGGGATCTTCACAATTTTATGTTTCTCTTGAGGATGATCTGATGCGCTTATTTGGTTCGGAAAGAATTATGAAGCTGATGGACCGCATGGGATTGAAAGAAGGAGAAGTCATTCAGCACAGCATGATTACGTCTTCAATTGAAAGAGCGCAGCGAAAAGTAGAAGAAAACAATTTCGGAATTCGTAAAAGATTGATTGAATACGACGATGTAATGAACTCACAGCGTGAAGTAATTTATACTAAACGCCGTCATGCAATTTATGGAGAAAGGCTGAGTATAGACATTAACAATATGCTTTTCGATACATGCGAATCTTTAGCTATTCAGCATCAGGAAAGCAGGGATTATGAAAATTTTAAGTTGGATCTAATTCGTTTGCTTTCTATTGAATGTCCGCTGTCGCAAGAAGAATTTTTCAATCAAAAACCGGAAAACATAGCTGATAAAATATTCGCAGAAGCACAACGGTTCTACAAGCATAAATCGCAATTACTTTTTGAACGAACGCTTCCTTTTATTAATGATGTTTACACCAAACAAGGAGCGACCATTCAAAATATTGTTATTCCTTTTAGTGATGGTATGAAAGGCATTCAGGTTATTGCCAATCTGAAAAAAGCGTACGACACGAAAGGCCGTGAACTTATTACATCCTTTGAACGTCAGATAACTGCAGCGATGATTGACGATGCATGGAAAGAACATTTACGCGAAATGGATGACCTTAAGCAATCGGTGCAAAGTGCAGTGTATGAACAAAAAGATCCATTGTTAATTTACAAATTCGAATCTTTTGAATTGTTCAAGCAGATGATGGACCGCACGAATAAAGAAATTATTTCCTATTTATTCAAAGGTGTAATCCCGCAGCAAAATCCTGATCAGGTAAAAGAAGCCAAAGCACCACCGAAAACAGACTTGAGGAATATTAGTACGAATAAAGCAGCCATTGAATCTACAACCTCTTCCAGAAGTGGCGGTATGCCTCAGGATGGTCCTCCTGCCCCACCCAAAATTCAACCCGTACGCGCCGAACAAAAAGTTGGCCGTAACGATCCTTGTCCATGCGGCAGCGGAAAGAAGTTTAAGAATTGTCATGGGACGAATGCGGTATAGAGTACTTTGTATTTAGTACTTAGTATTTAGTAAAATGGACAAAGGACGAAACCTTTTTTTATTACTAATAGGTACCTGATCACTTAAAGGCTTTGCAATTCTCCGAAAATATTTGAATTGATTTTTCGTCTCCGTAATCAGCCGATTCTTTGAAGGTATGGCAGGCTTTTTCAAATTTATCTAATTTGATGTATGAGATTCCTAAGTGATACAAAGATTCTGTATCAAAATGATTATAGATAGCGACACTTTTAAAATAGTATATAGCCTTTTTATAGTTACCGTCATCAAATTCTTTTAAGCCCAAATCATAAAAATAATTTCTATTTTCACAATTGGAATCATAGCTAACATTTTGAGTCAGACCAATAGTTTTTGTATATTCCACGACACCGGTGCCTAAACTTTTTGAAGATTCATTTCTGTATATTCTAGTTTTAGATTTTGTATTTAATAACTGAAAACCTACCTTACCATAAGCTGTTACTCGCTCATTGTTCAATTTTACAGGAATCCAAAAGTCCGGAAAACCAAGAAAGGTTGCTAAAATCAAGCTGTCCATTTTTTTATTATAAGGTTCCGATAACAGTTTTACATTATGAAGCATTCCAATTGAATCTACTACAAACGAAAATAAAATCAGGCCGTGATGACATTTATCGATGGGAAGTTTATTTAATGCGGATTCAATTTCTCTTAAACGTCCAAGGTTATTTGAAACTAATTGATCTTTTATTGTGTCACTACTAAAATAATATGTTTTTTGATAGGTA
>JAYURB010000648.1:0-5219 GCA_043756425.1 Bacteroidota bacterium | reverse complement strand
TATTTGATTGATAATTCAATTGAAAACGGAAACAAGCCATTAGCAACAATTGAATTTCTTTCAGAGAATAATTTCACTACCAAAATTACATCTTTATAAGCTCAATGTCAAGTAAAATAAATTATTTGTAAAGAAACTTTTGCTTAACGAATAGTTTAAAATTCTATAACCATTTAAAGGGACAGCAAATAGGTAATTTGCCTTCTTTTGTCTATAAATTAACCCTTATGCAATCTACTTCGAAGGAATAGGATTACCATTCTTTTTTAAGTTCAGAAAATATTCACTGGCCTGATAACCTGCCTTTGTGTTCAGGTAACCCGGATTAATTTCCATTACTTTACCCATTGCCTCATACGATTTTTCGTAATTACCAAGGGTAAAATAAAGGCCACCCAGATTATACCAACAAGACATATAAAGAGAATCTCTTCCTATAGCATAATCTGTTGCTTTTGATAAGTATATAAGAGAAGAATCATATGATTTTCTACCACCACATTCCAAGCCCAATTTCAAAAAATTATGAGCGAGGTATGGGTCAAATTCCTTGAACTTTGGATTAAATGGGTTTCGCTTTCGAACAATATTCCAGTTCTCTTCAGCTTTCATAAAACTATCAAGCGTTCCGTATGCAAGTCCAAGATTAAGGAAAGCATCGTCGTACTTTGGATAAATTTCGAGCGCTGTATTAATAAATACCATTGCTTTTGCAACAAGACTATCCTTAGCCCTTCTTGTTAAGGTTGTATCAAAAGAATATGTGAGATAAGCTCCCCCTACTCCATTATTAACTCTGGCACTGTTAGGAACCTTAGGAAGATCTGCCAGGTTAAGAATATTCTGGTCTTTCCAATCGAAATTACGGGTAATGGTAATATAAGCACTGGCAGAAAATACAGGGATCAAGAGTATAGCAATCGTTATAATTTTTTTCAAGGAGAATTTATTTTCCAGATAAATAACAAATTTTCTGCAAACAACAACCAGTGCAATACAAAAGAAAATCGATGGAATAAAAAGCAGTCGCTCTCCCATCATGCCGCCGATTCCAATTACAAAATTGCTACTAATTGAAATAGTAATGAAAAACATTAATATGCAAAAAGAAAAAAGATTCCTATTTTTCAACTCTCTGATTGCATAAACGAATAGTACTCCATAAAATAAAACGGATATCCATGCCCATAAACTTTTCTCATTGAGATAAGGAATTACATTATAAGAATAATCAAAACTCAAAGGATAGGGGAAGATAAGCAACTTAGCATAAAGCAATAAAATATAAATTTTAGTGAAAAGCCCTTCAAGAAAAGTGGCATTTATGTAAGGATTGTTCATAATATCTTTGCTCTCTTCCAGGTTTGACAATGGAACGATGGCATTTCTTATTAATAAGAATAAAACGGAAATTCCAAAAAACGCCAGAGTTATATTTACAAGCCGCTTTCTGCCCTCTCCGGAAAAGAAAAAGAGCATGAGAGGAATACCCGCAATAAAGGTGAGTCCATTTTCTTTTGCTGTTAAGGATATGAAGAATAAAAAAAGAGAATACGCCAGTCTTCTGTACTTACCGGTGTCAATGTATCTCCAGAGTTGATGCAGAGAAAACAAAATAAATAATAAACTAAGAAGCTCATCGCGACTTTTAATATTGGCAACAACTTCTGTATGGATTGGGTGAATTGCAAATAACAAGGCTATGAAAAAAGATATCCATATTTCTTTAAAAAGATATCGGTATAATAATAAAAATAGTAGTACAACTATCCATGCGTATAATAAAAAATTTATGACATGGCTGTATGCCGGTTTATTGGGTCCCCATAAACCTATTTCTACTGAATAGGTAATAAGTGAAAACGGACGCCATCGGCTGCTTGCCACATCCTTGCTTTTCATATGTCTGAAACCAAAAATAAAATCCTGTTTAAGGTGATCCTTTATTCCTGCAAAACCCTTCAGTGTGGTAGAGTTTAAGGTTATTGCCATAGCATCATCAAGGGCATATTCATTATTGTATGTATTGGCATAAAAGGAAATACAGACAATGATTAATACCATAATCATTCCCTTGATACGCTTATCGGGAGGAGCTGAAATCGAAGATTTGACTGAGGTCTTAGAGGGACTACTCTGCACTCTTTCCTTACTTTGTTTTTTCTTTTTAACCATAACCTGATTCGGTAGAACAAAAAATATTATTTCCGCAAGTTATTAGACTAAAATGATTTTAGCAAAGAAAACTTTGAGTTACTGTTTAATGAATTTTGCACTCCAATCCTTCTTACTTCCCGTAACACGGAGATAATACATGCCTGCCGGTAAATCCTGCACGGATAAATTCCAATTACCTGAATTCGTACCGGAAAGATCGCAATGAAAGACCTTAATTATGTTGCCAAAATTATTGAATAAAGTTAATTCGAATTGACTTTTTCCAATTGGTCGTAAGTCAATGCTTATTGTGGTTGTTGCTGGGTCAGGAAATAAAGACAGGTTATTTATAGCAATTGAAGCAATTGAAACATCTTTATTTGAGGATTCAGCAAAAAAGAAATCCTTAAAATCAAATGTACTGGCCAACTCAAAATAATTCCCCGTTTCAGCAGAAAGCCAGGAAACTTTATTCGTAGTATGGCGGATAACATTGGTCGAATCTCTCCTATTTCTGAACACTGCTGAATCAATTCCGGAAATAGTTGCATTGATGCGTAAAGTATTTGGTATCTTTTTAGAAGGTGTAATAAGTGTACCGAAACCATCAACAATATAAGAATATAAACCGTTTGAATAGTAATCAATGGTATCACCATTATTTATCAGCCTGGAATGACAGGCGTATGTGTCGCTAAAAGTATTATTAAACTTCAGTGGAAGAGAATACCATATCCATGGATCTGTATATTTAGCTACATATAAATCGCCGTTAAAATTCGATATAAAACCAAGATATTCCACTACTTCATTGGTGGACTTCAAAAAAGTATAATCACCCGGCGCTGTTGCCGCATCAAAAGCAATATTGCTCTCTCTAAACATAGCTGCCTCATTAATATTTTCGATAGTTGAATAGGTTATTTCACTGGCCGGTTCCGCTGAAATAGCTGATAAATCCCATATTTTTTCTCGGCCACCGGTCAGCTCAAGAGGAGTCTTTGCAGAACCGATAGAATATTTTAAAGTTATTCCACTTTCAGGAAAACTTGAAGAAGTAATGATAGACTGTGCAAAACTCAGCGAGCTAAAAATTGTCATTAAAAAAACAACCCATAAGATTTCTTTTTTCATAAACTGAATAGTTAATTGATCATTCAATGCATAAATATAGTAATTTAAATCCTAATATACTTAATTGATTTGTTAAAACTATGAATCAATACTCCCCACCTACCGGCCTTTTATTTAACACTTCATTACCGGGAAATTCAGGCAAGGTTATAGGCTGAGCTGTTAAATAAGCGGTATCCGTAAGAGACTTCAAAAAAGAAATAAGCTCATACTTCTCATTTGAGGTTAGGTGCAATGAATCGGAAGGCAGGGTTTGTAGCGGAACATCAAAACCCATACCTATTCCACCGCCTATATCATAAAATTCAATAACTTCTTCAAGGGTTTTGAATACACCGTTATGCATATAAGGACCTGTCAGCTCAACGTTTCGCAATGTTGGAATTTTAAAAGCGTGTTTAAAAATATCTACATTGATAATGGAGGCTCTTCCTAAATCAGCATCCAATTCAGATTTACCTGTTCTTTTTAAAGCAGGAACACCCAGGATTTCCCATTCAGTCTCCACGTAAATTGGTGGCATAAGTCCGTTAAAAAGAGGAATAAAATGACAGGAAGCACAATTTCCCTTTCCCATAAAAATATTGAAGCCGGATTTTTCATCGGCTGATAATAGATTATCTCTACCGCTAATTGTTTTATCAAACCTGGAGTTCATTCCAATAAGCGAACGTTCGTATTCAGAAATAGCATTTAACACAGAACGATTAGTTATCAGAGTATCTTCTGTTCCAATAAAAGCAGCTCTGAATAATTTTACATAATCAGGTGAATCACGAAGCTTAATTGCAATCTGACTAAAATCATTATGCATTTCCAGCGGATTGCTCATTACCTGCCCCGCCTGATCCTGAAAAGTAAAAGCTCTGCCGTCATGAAATAATTTCCTTTGAAGAACTGAATTGATAATTGTGGGAGAATTTCGGGTAAGGTGCTTCCCAGGCTCAAAAGCCTGACTTTGCTGAAGTCCGTCTGTAAATGCTTTCAGAGGCTGGTGACAGGAAGCACAGGCCCTTAAATTGTTTGCTGACAGAGCAGGATCAAAAAACAATATCCTTCCTAAGTTAACAACCTCTTCTTTGGAATTAAAATTTTTAGAGGGAAGAAAATAATCGCTATTAAAAGCATGAGGATCGAAAATAGATCGATTTTGAAAATTAATAGCAGTAGTATTATAATTATTCTCATTTACCAGGAGAACGCGCAAACGAGTCAGTTGCTCACTAACAGGAATATAATAAACAGAATAAAATTTAAAATAGTCAGGTTCACTTCCTGTATTTATAGAATTCAAATATTCAACAGCTGCATCAAGAACAGAATAAAAAGAAATAAGTAACTGGTTCTTCTCTTCCCCTTGATCAGAATATGCTTTAACAAAAAACTCCTTATAGCATTCGAGCATAAATTTTGATTCCTGAACGCCCGTTCTGCTCTTTCCGGTTTCAAATTCAGCAAAACCTAATAAAAATTGTCGCACAAGATGATTCTGCAAGGCCTCAAAAATATCCCTGTCTCTGAATTCCATTGTATAAACGGACTCTTTGAATTTAGCTATTAGGTTAAATATATTATCAACTTCATTTCTAATATTTTTTCTAAAAAATAAAACGCTATCACTGTAGAGCATCTGTTCTACATATTGAAAACCATGAGGAGCCAGATATTCAGAAACTTCATCGTCTTCCACCATTTCCTGAATAATGGGACGATTTAACAAACGAGCATCGCCGGAAAAATAATAAATGACAAAGGCTTCAATCGATTTATACTCTCGCCTGCAGGTAGAAAGCAATATTTTGGCAGAATCAATATCATAACTCTTTTTTTTTATAAAATCATCGAGCTTTAATACCCTTTCAGTAAGAAGAATAGAATGATCGGAAAAATACTCCTTAAAGGAGTCAATTAAACCAACTTCCTTTTTC
>JAYURB010000647.1:0-5223 GCA_043756425.1 Bacteroidota bacterium | reverse complement strand
GGATCGGGCTGAAATGCCCTTTCCTACTCGACTCTTAGCGCGAGCACCAGCTTTAATTAAACGAACAGACATCTATTCGTGCGGACTACGACAACCGTTCCCAATACCATGAACAGTAAAAGAATCACTTATTGAACTGCATTTTTTATTTTTGATTGAAGGAGCATAAGTCGTAGTCCGCGCGAACACATTCCATTCATTTATTACTGAATATTGCTCGCGCTTAGACTACTCCGAGCAGTGCTGTGAATTGTCAATTGAAATCGCACTGCACAAAAACAACGTCGAAGCAGATTACTTTTTTATAGTTGAGTGATGAGCAAATCCGGTGCAGCATGGAATCTCAGTATTATCGTTTTCATAGAAGGAGAAACCTGATTACCTTAATAGAAAAGGACTACCCATAAACATCAACTTTATTACCTCATTTTTTTATTGAACCAAACCTATTCGAAAAGGGACTGAGTAGCTGAATAAAATTAGATAATATGGTTGATGTCTAAGGGACACGATTTTCTATTTAGGTAATAAGGTTGCGTATTAGATAAATTTGATTCAAGCTCAGATAGTGTGGCACAAATAATAATTTCTTTTCCATAACTGCTCTTCTAAGTGACCACAATCATTTCAACGATTATTAGCGAAGCGGGATTCCACCGAGCAGAGGGAAAACATGAAATTTATTTGCCAGTATAAAGCAGTTAATTAAAGCAATAATATTTTAATTTGACTCACCTCAATTAATATGTCTTTTTAATCATATTGATGAGAGCTGGTTGAAATTTGGTGCGCGCTTTTGGTACCTTTTGCTTCCTTTTGTTTCCTTTTGTAGCGTTTTGTTGCATTTTGCAACGTAGCGTAGTACTTAATGCCGATAGCTATCGGTACCTGTGATCGTTGCGATCGTGCGGGTTCGATCCGATAGCTATCGGATCCCGCCCCAGGTACTGGCACAGTGTGAGTGAACAGAATGAGTGAACAGATGCTTTCTGCTCACTCGCACTGTTACTCTAACTTAGACTAGCTCTAATTTTTAGATGTGTTAAAATCACTAAGGATGCTTTGCCAATCCATTAAAGACTCGGTAATCACTTTTCTTCTTTATTTTTCTTCTTAAAATAACCTCTCAATAAAAAATTATGCTGTGCTGCTTCAAGATCCTCGTCTAATTTAATGGAACTGCTTTCTAAATTTTTTATAGATTCCTTTAATTGAGTGCCTGCTTTCTCATCATGCAATAAAATGCCGATAGGCGTATTTCGATTGCTGCTTGCCTCTTTAAGGTTTTTAATAAAGATAACTGCAGTGTCTGAAATTTCCTGTAAGTGCAAAATAGAAGCTTTCATTGAATTAAAAACGATCGTATCGGTTGTCAATTCATTTGCGAATGTTCCCTTTTTATTCAGCCCTGCGCTGAAATCAGAAAGACTCCTTACGAGTTGCTGCGCTTTTACCGATGCTGTTTGAAGTGATAAAGTTGCCGCATTAATATTTGCATAAACAGAATTATCATTAATTAATTTTCCAATTGTCCCTTCTCCCGAGGCTATTTTTTTACTGATGGTTTTGAAATCTATGGTGATTGCCAAAAAGTTTTTATTGTTTTCCTGAAGTGTATTGATCATATCTTCCGATGAAAAAGTTTTTTCTACCTCTAATGTATCGCCATCTTGCACTTCTTCTGTATTCGATGTGCCGCCGTAAATAACCAATGTTTTGTTTCCTATAAATCCATCGGAGCTAATCTTAACTTTGGAATCTTTACGAATATACTGTTGTACTTTCGTCTCGATTTTCATAGTAATTTCTACCTGTGATTTTCCATAAAAATTCAGAGAGCTCACTATACCGATTTTTACACCGGAAAATAAAACATTATTACCTGTCTGAAGGCCGCTAACGTCGTCAAAAAGAGAGACTACTTTCATTTTCTGTTTAAATGTTTCATGGAGGTTGCCGACCATTAGAATTCCTCCAACAAGAAAAGTTAATCCTAAGAAAACAAAAAGGCCTACAATTACTATTCGTTTATTTGAAGAATCATTCATGATTTATTGTATAAAATTATAATTATAAAAATTTTTAACTTGTTCGTCATCAGTATTGAATACATCATCAAATTTTCCAACCTTTAAAAATCTACCGTCAAGCAGCATTGCTACCCGGTTGCCTGTAGCCTTTGCACAAGTCAAGTCATGGGTGATAATGACAGAACTGGTATTATATTTCTGCTGCACTTCATTAATCAGCTCATTGATATCTGCACTAGTAACTGGATCCAGCCCCGAAGTTGGTTCATCATAAAGCATGATTTCTGGTTTAAGAATCAACGTACGCGCAATACCTATCCTTTTTCGCTGTCCGCCAGACAGGTCAGCAGGCATTTGTGTGATTTTATTTTTTAAACCTACGGCATCAAGTGCGTTTTCGACTGCTTCATCCACTTCACTTTTAGTTAAATTCTTAACGTTCATAGTCAACGGGAATGCCAGGTTCTGATATATGTTCATACTGTCATATAAGGCACTATTCTGAAATGAAAATCCAATACGTAAACGAAGGGCATCCAGTTCATTTGCTTTTAATTTATCTACTTCACTTCCTAATACTTTCACTTCACCTAAATCAGGTTTAAGCAATCCAACAATTATTTTAATCAGAACTGATTTCCCAGTGCCTGATTTGCCAAGAACAGCAACATTTTCTCCCTTAAAAACATTTATGTCAACGCCTTTTAATACCTTCAGTTCGCCGAAAGACTTAAAAAGCCCTTTGATGGAAATCACCGATTCATTAGTATTTATAGGATGTGCTGTTTGATTTTCCATTTCTTAAAAATTTCGAATCCAATTTGACACCTGTACGATAACAATTTCTTCAACGAATATGAGAAACATGGCAAGTACTACTGCCTGATTTGCTGCTTTACCGACTCCACGTGTTCCCTGTGTAGCGTTAAACCCTTTGTAACAACCAATGATACCTATCGTGAATCCGAAAACAATTGATTTGGTTACTGCTGTAAAGAGGTCAAGAAATCTAATTGTTGAAAATGCGTTTTTATAAAAAATGATGATGCTTGTAGCTTCTTCCGTATGAACATTTATATAAGAACCATACATAGCAATAAAACTGCAATACAATGTGAGAACAGGAATTGTAATCAGCGTTGCAATCACCCGTGTAACAACTAAATATTTAAACGGATTGATAGCAGAAACTTCCATCGCTTCTATTTGTTCCGTAACTCTCATAGAGCCAAGTTCTGCACCTATACTTGAGCCTACTTTGCCTGCGCAAATAAGTGCAGTTACTAACGGCCCTAAAGCTTTTACAATAGCAATTCCGACTAAAGAGGGCAGCCACGAAGTGGCTCCAAAGTCTTCCAAGGAAGGCCGTGATTGTTTAGTAAAAACAACGCCAATAATAAATCCTGTTACAGTAATTAATGCAAGAGATTTTAGACCAATCTCAAAACTTTGATTAAATATTTCACGCCAATGTTTGGGCTTTTTAAATGCGTCTTTAAAAAAACGGGTTGTAAATTGATATGCCTTGTATACATCCGAAAAATATTGATCAATTCCTTTTGAGAATAAATATTTTTTAGTATAAAAATTTATCATCTATTAATCAATATCGTCGTGATTTTCAACATATTTTTTCACTAACTCATTCAATGAGTTGTAATAATTGTTCAGATGTTCAATATTTATTTCAGGAGAAGCTTTATCCGGTATAGTTACAGGCATTTCTGCAATGTATTTTGAAAGTTCAGGATACTTTTCCTGAATTTTAATAGTAATTTTCAGAATCTTCTCATTAAGTTCTTTCTCGGTTTGCACAGGCAAGTATTATAAAATTATTTAGATTTTAAATTGATATTTAATCAGTAAAGGTATTGTAACCTTTTTTAGAAAGAGTTATATAATTCTTTATTTAAATTATATGATTTACATTATATTTGTATAATCGTAGTTATACATACAAAAACAACACTGCAACAACACTACTTCATATGAATAATTTATCACGTTCTTCTGTTGTTTAGCATTTTCTTTTAATTTATAAAACCTATTCTTCAATTTATAAAAAAAAGTGTTGAAAATTTGGTGTGTAATATTATTGCGCGAAAAAGGCAACGTTTTGCTTCCTTTTGTTCTTAAATGTCTTTTTTTTTGCATTTTGCAACGTAGCGCAGTACTTAATACCGATAGCTATCGGAACCTGTGATCATTGCGATCGTGCGGGTTCGATCCGATAATTATCGATTACTGTTACAGTCTGAGTCCGGACTCGGACTCCGGACTCAACCTCAACCTCATACTCCGATAGCTATCGGATCCCACCCCGGGTACTGTTACAGTCTGAGTCCGAAGTCTGAGTCTGGATTCCGGACTCGGACTCAAGCTCAGACTTTTTTTTGATGAGTCTTCTATGCATGAGTTAGATATTCGGACACTTCGGTGTACTCACTACAGAGTAAGTAAGCAGTGCGAGTGAACAGTAGCTTTCTGTTCACTCGCACTGTTTCTCAAACTCAGACTTAAACTCAGACTTAAACTAAAACCAGTTGGCTCATTTTTTCTCTAATTTATTTTTGAAGAATAATTCCAGCTGATGAGTTTTGAATTGTGGATTAAAATCACACAGTACAAAACAACGGATGCCTTCCTGCCGAAATGCAATGCAGGCGGGAATATCCTTTGGAGAATTTTATGTTTTTATAGTTGAATGATGAGCAAATCCGGCGCAGCCGGGTAATTATAGTTTTTAACCCTGAACAATTGGATCATTCATAGTTCTTCTAAAGCCGGATTTATAATATTGCATCATCATAAATGAAATGATTACTCCAGAGCAAATTCCCTCTATTATTGTAGCTGCCGCAACCTGCAAGGGAGTTATCGGTTGCCCCATGAATAAAATGTTATCCTTTAACAATTGAAGAAGTGAAGGATCAAGTGACGAAAAATAAGTGTAGACAAAAAAAGTAAATGAAATTGCGGCTACACCTGTTGTTATACATCCTAATATCATTCCTGGAAGATATTCAATGTTCAGTTTTGTTTTAGTCCGGTAGTAACGATAAGTAAGTGTAATTCCAGTGAAGAGTATAATAAAATTAAAACTCCAGGCGATTGCACTATTTGTGAGATTTAAAAATCTCATTAACATAAAATAAATAATAAGCGAAGCGCAAATTATTAACCCCGCCTTAAG
>JAYURB010000646.1:0-2283 GCA_043756425.1 Bacteroidota bacterium | reverse complement strand
ATCCGAAACAGTATAATAGGGTCCGGGTGTGAAACGTATCAATTGAAATGGAATGCCCGGCTCTGCAGTGTCCCGTAAACAATTAGCTGTTGAATCGAGATAAACCTTTCCGCTTATTATTCCACAATTTGTACCCAAATCGGGGATGTTAAGTGTGAAAACAGTATCACAATTTGGCGCCCATGAATTTACTATTGTAACGATATATATTCCGGAGAGTAAGGATGATATTATGTATGAGGGAGTAATGTGATTGAATTGGCCGGGCGAAGGACCGGCAAGAGTTGCATTGTATGAACCCGGATTAAAATTCGTAAAAGTTAATTTCGCGTAACCGTTCGGTTGTCCGTTGCAAGCTCCTTTTATTTCTGAAATAAAATTGAAGGATGTCGGCGGGAACTGGGGAGTCTGAGCAACAATCCCTATGCATCCAAATGAGTCTGTAACATAACCGGTTAAAGGATCATTGGAGCATAACCCCAATACGGCAGGAACATAAGTGTTCCCATCGAAATACGTTCCGATCTGGTGAGGCGGAGTTATAGACAGTGTATACGGCGGTGTTCCGTTTACTAAACTTAGACCAAGAAATCCGGTTCCGTTGCATTGGTTTGTGCATGGAAAAATTCCGGGAACATAATTCAGTGCTCCGGTAGTAAGTTGAGCAGTATTGCCAATGGTTATTGATGCGCTGTCAGTAACCGAATTTGCATCCGTAACAAAAAGATGATAGATGCCTGGCGCAAGATGGCTGATACCACTAACTGTTTGTCCACTCGACCAGAGGTAAGAATATGGAAGTTGGCCTCCGCTTACTGTAGAAGTTATATATCCGTTGTTATGACCACATGCGGCGTCTTTTCCGTTTAAGGAAATGGTGATGCCGTATGCGAATTGAGAAAATAGTGAAAATACAAAAGCAGGAAAAATTAAAACGGAAATCAAAGTTTTCTTCATGGATATAAATTTTTATTCATTCTATAAATTTACTATTATTTCGAAACCAATTATAGTACTTTGCAAAGTCATAGGGTAGATTTTGGTAAATAATAAAAAAGGTGGGGTGAATGCATTGAATACAGTATCAAGCGGTGCCCAACTTGCTTATCACGAACCAATAATAAAGTATTATTCGGACATCTCTGCCTTCATTGCATTTTGCCGGGAAAGTAATCCTCTTTAATTGCTAATTCAACACTGAAGACATTGGACGTTTCTACTTTTGAAAATGGAATTTATATGCTGAAGATTGTTTCGGGAAATGATAATTTTGGTAAAAAATTAGTTGTGCAACGATAGATCAGAAACTCAGAAGTTTTTTTAGAAAAATTCCACTATTTATTTGGAATATCGTTTAAATATTTTAAATTGCATAATATATTAACTGCATTATGGAAAATGAGAAAATTGTATTTATACCTATTAAACACAGCACAATGAAGACCCTTCAACAGATCTTCAAATCAAAGGAGTTTTCAATAGATAGCTTTGATGATTTCTTAAATCAGGTTATTAATTATGGACTGACAATCGAAGAGCTACATCGGGCAGGTAAAATTGATGCAAACATATTGGATGATATTACAAACGTAAACTTAATCAACAGTAAAGAAGTTTTTTTAAATTAGTTTTTTCGAATTGAAGAATTCTATTTCATTACTTGTAGTTAGCGGGATATTATTTGAACAAATGTTTATTTTTATTTTTGTGCTGAGGATATCCTGCCTGCTCGCCACAAGGCAGACAGGTAATCCACTGTTAATCGATCAACCTCTTTCAATGCTTTCGAGATTTCCAAGTAGCCGGCTTCGACATACGAAACCCGATAGCTGTTTTTTGAGATTCAGTTTGAGTTCGCGTCTGCGACCAAACTCGGACTTCGAACTCAATACTGAATTTCCGCTCTCCTTCTTGGCGAAAGTTGCAGCCGGTTTTTAAAGTGGTAAATCCTTTTTTGGAGAATTTTTTATTAATAATGCCTTTAATACAAACGAATATAAATTCCTCTTATTGTTTTATAATTGGAAATCGAGATACTTCCTTGTCAGAGAATATACTTAGAATATAAATCCCGCTTTTGAAATTATTCATACTTAAATTTGTTTCCAATGATTCTAAAATCCCTGCTTTAATTAATTTACCTAAAGTATTTCTTATTTCAAATTTCAAATTTACCTTTTCGGTTTTAAGAGTAACAAACTCATAGATGGGATTTGGAAATACTTCAATTTCTTGTAAAGAATGAATGACATTAATATTATTTGTAGAATTACATGCTTTTAC
>JAYURB010000645.1:0-13495 GCA_043756425.1 Bacteroidota bacterium | reverse complement strand
TTTATGGCCGCTACTGTCAAAGCGAGTCACAGTAGGGAACATATTAAAAGGAGGATAAAAATTATAGGCTTCTTCCATTGATAGAGTTCCATATCCGCCATCAGCCATTGCAATAAGATTTTGTTTGGCAATACTATAATTACCACTATAGTCTCCTGATATATCCTGTCCGGAAGTTGTTATTAGTTCGAGACGATTAAAATGATGTCCGGCACCCTCATAATCATCGCGGGTAGATACAATGTTACCGTTAGAATTCAGCAATAAGGCATTCACAGAGGTAAGCCAATTGGTTGTTTTGAAAAAAGAATTTTGCAAAACTGCTGACGAATCCATTGATCCATAAAAAGCAACTCCCGATGTATACGTTGGATCCTTAACAAGTCCTCCGAACACAAACGAACCATCCATTTTTTCGCGAATAGTGGTCGCTTCTTCATTCACCGGCATGAAAGAAATAAAGGTGGAATCTGTCAATTGTCTTTTCCAAAGAATGTTTCCATTAGCATCTGCTTTGAAAAAACAAAAGTCTGTTGTATTATCAACTAAACTGGAACATTTTCCACAAACAATATATCCTCCATTTTTTAGCGGTTGTATGAATGTCATTGTTGGATCCCGGAACATGGAATAGGTCCTTTCAAAGCCGACTTGAGCAAACAATAGCGGAGCATATAAAAATAGTAGTATAAAAAGCCTTTTCATTTTCATTGTTGATTTGATAATAATAGAGGGTGGATAGAAAATAACAAAATGCTTTTGGTGAATGGGTTTAAAATAGCTGTGAAATGGCTTACAAACTGTGCCATTTCTACCTAATAGAATCAATAATTATTAAGAATTTATTGCCTTAACGGCAAAAAGAAATATCCTCCACTCAAATATAGATAGAAAGAGGCCGGTGAATTAAAACAACAGAATTTAAACCGGATAAAAAATGTAGTTCTGATTTAATAATTCTGAAAACCGGTTTATTTATATGCAATTGCTGCACCTGTAGGTCCTGCAAGAGGAATAAACTCCTGTCTGGAGAAACCTGCCTTTTTTGTCCAACCGGTAAACTCATTAAAAGTAAAATCTCTTCCTGCTTTTGTCTCAATCAACATATTCAGTGACATAAGTAGTCCAAAGGTGTTTTTACGACGATCGTCATCAATAATATTTTCAATGCATACAAAGGCTCCTCCGGTAGGCAAAGCTTCGTAAGCGTTTTTAATTAGCTGCATCTTTTCTGTATCACTCCAATCGTGTAAGATATTTCCCATTATGACAACATCAGCATTGGGAATTTTTTCAAAGAAGTTTCCGGAAACAACTTCTACCTGCTTCGACACACCATGTTCCTGAATAAACGCTTTTGATACTGCTGCTACCTGCGGCATATCAAGCGAAACACATTTTAAAGCAGGATGCTGCTTAGCAATCTGAACACTCAAAGCTCCGATAGCACCACCTGCATCACACACTGTTTTATATTTTGAAAAATCAAATTGAGAAGCAAATGAAATAAATGCGCCCATCTGAATTCCTGCCATTGCCAATAAAAATTCTTTCATCCTTTCCTGATTACTATATAGTTCAGCAAAAGCGTTTCCTGTAGGATTCTCTTTGATTTCATTCTGCGGCTGGCCGGTTAACAATCCTTCTTCCAGGCCACCCCAGTATTTATAAAGCCTGTGGTCTGCCATTTCCAATATGCCGCCAATGTATGTTGGTTTCCTTTTATCCAGAAAAAGTTCTGACTCTGCCGAGTTGGAATAATGCGAATCTTTACCATTACCCTCGCGGCGAAGAAAATTCAGAGAGACAAGTGCATCTAAAAAATCGAGATACGATCGCTCATTCAATTTTAACTTCTCACGAATCTGTGCAGCAGTTAATGAAGGCTTTTCCGCCAGTGTTGTGAAAAGTTGAAATTTAATTGCAGTTAGTAGTGTCTTTGAAGCCCAGAATCCAAGACCTATCTGCATTATGTGTTCAGGGTTTAGCGGAGCTTTTGTAACCGGCTTGTCTGTAATCTTGAATGTCGTTGGTTCCATGGGTATAATTATTAATAAACAAATTTATATAAATTTAATGACGCTTTCCACAAATCCATAATTTCTTAATCTTCCCCGACATAAAGTATAAAAGTGATTTTTTGAAGATACATATTCATTGGGGTTAGCCTTTGACCTGAAGAAATTGAAATAGGCCTCAGGGCGACTTTTTTCAAAAGGCATCCTAAAAAAAAGATTATGGGCCAATACCCATTATTTACCATATTGGCGGAAATTGTCCTGTTTTATACCCATACCGGTAATTTATTATTGAAAACACTACTTTTCTTACTTAAAATTTATTTTCTTGCATAAGTGTAACAGTGTTCTATTTACCAGGCCTTACTTCTTAACCGTACTATGAAAAAAAATCTACTTACTCTTGTATTTGCATTTCTTTCAGTCTTTGCTAATGCACAATGTACTACAAACAATGCAACTGGCTGTCAGTGCAAGACTCCCGGACAAACGGATTGTGACCTCCTACCGGATATTCAATTAGGGCATCCGCCTTTTTATGAATATGACATTGATTTCGGAGTAAAAGAGTATTATCAAACCGGAAACGCTGATACTGCAGATGACGGAAAACTATATGTTACCGTCTCAACTCCTAACACAGGACACGGTCCACTTGAATTATATACAGTGGATACTTTTGTTTGCATTACGGATACCTTTTACGGTACTGCTCCAAGTATTTGCCCCGATGGAATTACTTATCCGAAGATACTCATGAATCAGCGTATTTACCATAAGAGCGGAAATACCATGACTTCATGGACGCGCTATGCAGGAACAATGACGTATCATCCCGGACACAACCATATGCACGTTGATAATTGGGGAAACTACACTTTACGAACACGCGATACATTAGAGCCTAATCCTTTAAACTGGCCACTACTTGGCTTTGGAACAAAACTGGCTTTTTGTGTTGAAGATTATGGAACATGCCCCGGCTACCCGGGACATTGTTTGGATTCTGCAGGTGTTAACCCTCTTAATAACAGCTCAGACTTTCCAAATTATGGATTAGGCGGTGGGGGATACTCCTGTTCCCCCAGCGTGCAAGGAATTTCTTCCGGTTATGTTGACATTTATTGGACTACCCTTGCGGGCATGTACATTGAATTACCCCCGGGTTTATGCAACGGCGACTACTACATCGTTTGCGAAGTTGATCCCAACCATAATTTTTTAGAAGAAGATGAAACGAATAATTCTTATGCTGCGCCCATCAGGCTTAAAAAACAATTGATTAATCCGGCTACTGAAGAGTTAAGAGTTAGCATTGCCAACTCCAAAACTGTTTTGTGTCAGGGCGAAAGTGTTTCCCTGGCAGTACAAATAAATATGCCTAATGTTTCCTATCATTGGAGCAATGGCGATACTACACAATTTACTACAGCGAGCAGTTCCGGAGTATATACTGTTGATATTACGAATCAGTGTGGAACCGGTCCTTCGGTGCCTGTCAACATTACTGTTTTCAATCAGCCCACTTCCCCGGTTGGTGTTAATGATACAATTCCTGTACCGGGTACAGCCACTTTGCTTGCTGCATCTCCTTTTCCCGTTAAATGGTACGATCAGGTTTCCGGCGGAAATTTAGTTGGCAGCGGAAATTCTTATACGACTCCATTGCTAAATACATCAACCGTTTATTATGCTGAAGCCGAAGAAACGCATAGCGGTGCTTCATTTAATAGCGGACTTGCTGATAGTGCAGCGGGCGGTCAGGGCTCATATTCGTCTTCTAATAATTCATTGATTTTCGATTGCTATAATCGTTTCACACTTCATTCAGTTACTGTTTATGCTAGTTCAAATATTAATTCTCTTGTCATTCAATTATTCGATTCAAGCAATACCCTTTTGAATAGTGCTACAGTAAGTGTAACTGCAGGTATGAATGTTGTTGTTTTGGATTTTCCAATCACACCGGGAATTGGTCTTAAACTTACAAGATCGGGAGGCTCCCTGTTTAGAAATAATCCCGGATCGAACCTGGGATATCCATTTACCGTTCCTAATTTCTGTTCTATTAAAGGATCAACCCAGGGATCGGGATATTATTATTTCTTTTACAACTGGGACATCCGTCTACCTGATAATACTTGCTCAAGCGTCAGAACTCCTGTTGAAGCACATATAACTCTTCCAAATTCAATAGCAGATGTTTCTGTTATACGTTCCTTTAAATTATATCCAAATCCGGCAAAGGATCATGTCAACCTTTCCTTTCAGTCATTGGAAAAAGAAGCTCTTGTTGAACTGAATAATTCTTTAGGGCAACAACTGATGAGTAAAAAACTTTTTGCTAAGGATGAAAACTTCGAAGAATCATTTGATATTGGTTCATTGAGCAAGGGTATTTACTTTGTTCACATACTCTCCTCAGGAAAGAATTATTATCATCAGCTGGTTATTGAATAATAGCGAATAAGTTGGGGTTACTATGATTAATCGTTATTTGCTTTGCTTGATTTTCTTTCTTCAAAGCATCTTGTTATATCCTCAGGCTGTTATCAATTATACTTATTCTAACTCTCCTCTTCCCGATAATCAATGCCGCTGGATTACTATAGACAACCTCGCGAAAAAATGGTTTTGTACAGAGTATGGTCTGGCAGTATTTAACGATACTACCTGGAGTGTTTATACAACTGCTAATTCCGGCATATCAGACAATTCAATTAAACATCTGGTATTTGACCAACAGGGTGTAGCATGGATTTCAACTTCAAACGGCGGGGTTTGTACGTTTGACGGCACTAACTGGAACTCTTATACAAAGACCAATTCAGGAATTTCATCTAACTATGTCCGATCGGTTCATATAGATTCAAACAATAACAAATGGATTTGTACGGATGCCGGACTTAACTTCTTTGATGGATCTGCCTGGACGGTTTATAATCTGCTTAATTCCGATATTCCCGTAAATAATATTAGCACTCTTTTATTTGAGAACGATAGCACCCGTTGGCTTGGAACTATCAATGGTGGCTTTTCTCATATGATTAATGATTCTTTTTACACTTATTCAGGTGTTAATTCGGGCATTCCGGATAATTCTATTGTTGGACTGGCACGTGATACCAATAATTTTATCTGGCTGGCTTGTCCGGGTGGAGCTCTTGTTCGCTATTATTCAGGTAGCTTTTATGCCTTTAATACTACTACTTCCGGTATGCCAACCGATGCATTGACATCGATTGCTATCGATACCTTTCAAAATATATACATGGGTTCTTTTGATAAAGGCCTTATCAAAAAAACGGGGAATTATTTTACCTGGTGGAATACCGCTAACAGTCCATTACCCGATGATAATGTTTATTGCATTGCTATAGAGCGGCCCGGTATTCTTTGGTTAGGTACAAACAATCATGGAGTTGCACGCTTCGATGAAAATATGTGGGTGAATAGTTCCGGGGTTTTACCGAAGGAGAATCTTTCCCTATTTCCTTCGCCATGTTCTTCTGTACTGACCATTAACAGTAAACTTCCTTTATCCGAAATAACGGTATATGATATTGCGGGAAAAATAATTTTTTCCCAAAATAAAAATATTACTCCTCAACATTTTTCATTGAATACAGAATTTCTTTTACCCGGCTGTTATTGGGTCGCTTTGAAAAACTTTGATGAAACATCTATTCGGAGGTTTATTAAAGAATGATCGGGTAATTATAGAGCTTATTTTGGGTGATAAATATTTTTTCGAATCTAAAATTGCTTGAAATATGCCCTTTTCGCTTATTTTATCCCTTTTAAACCGTCCCTGTTGAAAAGATTCACTAGGTAATTATTGCTAAATGTATATACTTTGGTGTAACCTAACAGTTAACGCCAAACCTATGTCAACAGAAAAAAATAAGAAAATCATTCTGCGTTTATTCGGCGAAGGGATGTTGGAACAAAATTTCGAAATTTTTAATGAACTCATTGCCGATACTTTTATGAATCACGGTGTTCCTAATCCGGGAAAAGGACCACAAGGTTATAAAATGTTTGTTAAACAATTTTTGAAAGCTTTTCCTGACATGAAAATTAATATTCAACAAATCATTGCCGAAGGGGATACTGTTTCAACACGCGGTTTCATTTATGGAACTCACAATGGAGAATTTATGGGCATACCTCCCACTAGCAAGAAAATCAGAATAAATTATTTTGACTTCTGGAAGATCCGGGACGGCAAGTGCATTGAAAACTGGGTTCAGATGGATATGGCAGGTATAATACAAGAACTGGGACCTCTGCAGTTTGCATTTTAAAAACGAAGTTGTATTTTTCGGGGACTTAATTACAAATTCAAAAAAACTTTATGATGATTCGAAACTTCCTGTTTGGGGTATTATCCCTTATTATGTTTTCAAATGTGCTTTTAGCCCAATCAACTGACTCGCTCGCATCGGGTAAAATTAATTCCGCAGAAAATAAAGAAACAATTTATGTTCATGTAAAACAAATGCCTGAATTTCGGAGCGGTAAAGATGGTTTGGGAAAATATCTACTTACAAAAACCCAATATCCTGAAGAAGCTAAGAAAAAAGGAATCAAGGGTTCGGTGCCTGTTCGTTTTATAGTTGATAAGAAAGGTAAAATCCGGGATGCAAAAGTTCTGAAAGGCCTTGGCTATGGTTGTGATGAAGAAGCCTTACGTGTAATAAATGAAATGCCTAATTGGAAAGCCGGTCGCGAAGGAAAAAAAACAGTTAGCACCTTTGTTAATGTAACCGTTTTTTTTCCTGCTGATTTAAAAATGATAGAAAAAGCTTTACCGCAATCTGAATCAGGTACTAAATCTGAATCACAACCAATAAAAAAAACGGAAGCTCTTCCGGCAAACAACCTCGGAGCAGACTCTGCTTTTTTTAATAAAGGTATGGAACAATTGAAAAAAATGGATTACAATTCTGCTGCTGCTTCTTTCTCTGAAGCTTTAAAAATAAATCCAACAAATGCGAAAGCATTATTATTCAGGGGCAGTGCATATTATAAACTAAAAGATATTGATAAAGCCTGCAATGACTGGGGTCGTTCTGTTGAATTGGGAGATAAAGATGCTGTTAACATGACAAGAAAATATTGTAAGCGATAAGATTTTATATTGAATTAATATTCCAATAATTGTGTCCAAAAAAAGAGGCCCCATGAATTTAATAAATTCATGGGGCCTCTTACCAAATGGGTTGATGCTATTCCTTAATTATATTGAAGATCTTTTCTGAATCTTCTGTATTGATTTTGATTACATACATTCCTTTAGGGAACCCTGAAAAATCTAACTCAACACCATTATTTAATGAAACGTTGGTGACCGTAACAGGGCATTGCTTTCCTAATACATCCATGATTGTAATGTCTTGAACAGAAACTTTATTCGCACCGAATTCTATATTAACCTTATCGTAAACCGGATTTGGAAATACATTTATCTTCTGCTCTGCGGCAGATGAACTGGAAATTTCCCCGGTGGTAGATCCTGTTTTGCAGGAAAGATTAACACTTACAGATTTTGTTCTTACCGGTGAACCAACACCGCAGCTGTTTACGGCAGTAACACTAACCGTTGCAGAAGTTGCAGTGGCAGTTCCAAAGTTTATAGTCACACTTGTAGAACCCTGTCCACTTGTAATAGAAGCGCCTCCGCTAACAGACCAGTTGTAAGTAGATGCGCCTGAAACAGCGCCTACAGAATAGGTTTGTGTAGAAAACTTACAAACACTTGAATTTCCATTAATCGTATAAGGAGAGGCCGGGACAGGGACAACCTTGATCTCTGATTTCAATTCATAGCTATTTCCTTTACAATTTACAGCAACTACTTTTAGTTTTTGTGCTCCATTATATCCTGCAGGAATATTAACTGTTGCACAAAGAGAGCCCTGACCGGAAGTAATTGTTAGAGGATAGGTACTATTTCCCTCTATTGACCAAGTGTAATAGTCAGCAATTGGAACAGATGCTATACAATATGTCTGAACACTAGGAATACAAACCGTTTTTAGTCCGCTCATGGAACTTGGCTTATTCGGTTTATATAAATATAATGGAAGGGCTCTGGTGATATATGGTCCGGCCCCGCATGCATTCTTGGCGCGAACACTTATATATCCTGAATAATAATGGGTATTAAAACAAACAGTTATAGCAGTATCTGTTGATGATCCTGAGGCTCCTTGCGGTAAAACCCATTGATATGACGTTGCACCGGCAACTTTTCTAATTTTGAAAACAAAGCATTGTTCTTTACAAACACCGGTTTTCCCGTAAATGCTGTCCGGTTTTGCAGGAAGTGTTCCGTACGAAGGAGTAATTTGTACGGATGCGCTTTTTGTACAACCCTTGCTGTCCGTTACCAAAACCGAATACAAAATTGCTGATAGCCCTGAGATGCTGTCAGAAGTACTACCGGTAGACCATAAATATTGATACGGAGGTGTTCCACCGGATGGAATTACTTTAGCCGTTGCATTACTTGAATTGCAGTTTGCAGAAGTTGTTGAAAAATTAACATCAAGTTTCGGCGGCTCAGAAAGTGCTATATCAGCTGAAGCAGCACATCCATTCTTATCCTCAATATAGAAGGTATAATTACCGGACAACTTATTGCACTGAAGGCCAATTTCCCCTGAGTATGGCTGCGTTCCGCCATGACCTACAACATTAATACATGTAGGTGTATTATAACATGCCATGCTGCCGCTTGCTGTTGCCGTTAATGGATCTGGCGAAGTCATAATACCGCTATCAATATCCAATGAATAATTTGAAGGATTCTTTAATGTAATTCCGGGCACTATAGAAAATGTTCCTAATGATAATGTAGATCCGGGCGCAATCAACGTACCGGAACTATCGTAAACATTGAACGTTGGCGGAGTAGTAAATATACTATCGAAAACATCAGCGTATTGATACCCATCTATGGTAGCGGAATAACTTCCCGGTTGTTCAGCACAAGGAGAAAATGCGCTATCAGCTTTTACTTTTATTGGTCTAGGTAGAATTGTGGCTCTTCCTAAATCATATTTTATCACCAGGTTGGGATTTAACAAGGCTCCGGGAACAACCCATTGAACACCTACATCTAATCCTGTAATCAAATTTATTGATTTAATTTCCTGCACTGAATCTATTATATCGAATGTGTCAAGAATCATTACTATTTTTTCAATAGTACTCTGGTAGTTTGCACTGTCGGCATTTTTAATACCATAACCATTTAAAACTCCATAGCCATTTAAAACCCCATAGCCATTCTTAACTCCGTAGCCATTTTTAATTCCGTAACCGTTCTTAATTCCGTAACCATTCAAAACTCCTTTTTGGTTTTTCACCCCGTATCCATTTAAAACACCTTTTTGATTAATAATAAGGGTGGAAGTATCGGGATTGACCTGGTAATTATAAATTGACTGGGCTGATATTTCAACTATCTGCGTTGAATCTACATAAGGAATTCCATTCTTTATTCCATAGCCATTTTTCACTCCATAACCATTTTTAATTCCATAGCCACTAACAATAAATGCCAGCTCTTTTATATC
Source organism: Bacteroidota bacterium (assembly GCA_043756425.1). Classification (GTDB taxonomy): domain Bacteria; phylum Bacteroidota; class Bacteroidia; order AKYH767-A; family 2013-40CM-41-45; genus JADKIH01. The sequence goes on along the minus strand of JAYURB010000645.1, from coordinate 3,891 downwards.
TGTTGAATCTAGCTGTCTTCCGTTAAGCACACCCTTCTGGCTAAGTAAAGCAATTGCATTCTGTGCCATTGTTGCATTATGACTTGAGCTTAATGAATCCAGTAAAGCTGCTCTGTCAAGAGAATCTACATGTGTATCATCGTAATCATAATTAAAGTTAATAACGATTTTATCTCCATAGAAAAACGTAGAATCCCTGGGTGTAACTGTTACTTCCAAAGGTTTTATTACGAGAATACTGTCTTCAAATGAGTGTATAAATTTTTCATCTAAAGAAACATCAAATGGATTTGCCGGATCAAGAGGCTGCATTTGCGGATGAATTATATATAACCCTATATCGCTTAAATTGCCTGTGGCATTTGTTGTAAAATAAACCTTTCCGCTATCCAAACCAAGATCGGTAAGAGAATACCCAAAAACAGAAGGATCCTGTCCGTCTACTTTTACACTGAATGTAAATGGAGGAATTACTTCTCCATACTTTTTAGTTTTGAGGTCAGCTGTAACTACAACATGTTTCTTTATTACATCAAATAAATATATAGTATCGGAATGACCGCCATCATTATTAAGTGAAGATGTCGGAGGTGTAAATAAATCTATTCCCGGATTACCGAGGAAAGGAGCAGCCGGAACATCAGCAGTCGCTGTTGAATCTGTTAGAATATGTGTGGTAATTGGAAGTCCTCTGTAATGAACTTCTGTTAGTTGTGTTAAGTATTTACCAAAAATTGTTAAAGTAAATGCAGGAGCCGGACCATTCGTTTGAACGATAGAATTTGGCTTATGTATTGAGTCCAGTTTTGGTGTTGGAACGACTAATGAAGCAACGGCTTTATCAGCCTGAATTAGTCCGCTGCCGGTTGAATCATCGAATAACGGTGACCCCATATCAATAGCTGTACTTTTCAGAATAGATCTCATTTCAGCAGGTGACATATTCTGTCCAAAGAATTTGGTTTTTGCCTGCTTAAGCAGAGCGCCAACGCCAGCTGCATGAGGAGCTGCTGCAGAGGTACCATAAAAGTTTGGAAGGATGTCAGCCTGATTACCGGGTAACTCACCCGGAAGAGGTGGAGAACCAAAATCAACAGTTGTATTACCACCGTTTGGAGCACAGAAGTCCGGTTTGTTTCTATTCGTATTGCTTGTTACCATTCCTCCCCAGGATGAAAATGTTGCACCTGTAGGCGTTTTGCCATAGGCTGGAGTATTTAAATATAAAACAGCGCCGACAGTCATTGCTCCCACTGCATTTGCTTGTCCAACAATTGTTGAATTTCCGGTATTAAACTCATTGAATACCGGGCTTCCGCGGAAGAAAATATATTTGAATCTTAGATTGGGTGAGCCTGAACGACAATTGATAACAATATTTGTTTGGGAGGCATAGCTTACTGTAAATGGCATAATCTCAATTGGATCAGCACCCAGATTACTTCTGTTTAATCCAAACAATTTACTTCCGAAATTATCTACAAGATAAATATCCAAATCAACTTGTGCTCCTTGTAAATCGCCTCTTGAATAATAATTATCGTCCCATTGCAAAGCAAGGGTGTACTCTCCCGGAGTTAGTGAAATGCTTTGTTTATAATCATCTTGACCGGCGGTGACGCCAAATTTATGAACGGTTCCTGTCAAACCGGAACCGGCAGGAGCAGGAATAGGATTAAAGTTTGCTTCATAAGCCTTATTGCCAAAATTCCCTGCAGCAGAAAAATAGGCTACACCTTTGCTGGCAACATAATCAACCATTTGGGCTACGACACCGTCTTTATAATAAGGCTCTGTAATGAATGTCAAATCATCAACAATTACTTTACAACTATCTTGATACAGCTCTTCTATTCCCTTTGCGAAATCACCTGCAGTAAGATATCCTGTTCTGAAATCAAGGGCTGCTCCCGGAGCTACATCATGTACAATCTGCATCATCGCTCTCCCTTCATCGGATCCTCCACCCGGAAACTCTTTTAATACATTTACAGGAGTTGTATAATTGTTGGGATTACCGGCACCCGGTAAATCACCACCGGTTACATCTAATCCTGCACCACCTCTATTATTATAGCTATCAGATAAAACTCCTATTTTCACTCCGCTTCCATCCAGATCAAATCCTCCGCGGGCAACGTTCGATCGCTGTGCAATGTCTCCGTTGGTATAGGCAATACCTTGCTGTCTGTATGCAGAATATAATGGGCGGCAATACTTGATTATATCTGTCCTGGTATTTAATATATCAAGGATACTAATGGGAAGTACTCCGGTAATAATAAGTGAATCTTTATAGTTGTCAATAATATTTGTCATTCCGTAACCAATAAGCGCAGTTAAAGCATTTTGTGTTTGGCCGGAAATAGTAATAACTTCTATTGATACAAGAGAATCATTAGTAATATGGAATATATCATCGCGTGGAGGCGGAGCGGCAGTATCGAAATTTTCATGCAGATACGTTAACTCTGCTCCAATAAGGTCTGTAACTAGTCCGCTATCGGGGGCTGTAAAGCCCGGTGTAATGCAAGGATTATAATTTACGATTATAGCTGTATCGTGTGAACAACCAAAACCATTAGTAAGATGCACAGTATAGGTACCTATCGATGTAACAGCAAAGGAATTCGATGTTCCTCCTCCGGGTGTCCATAAATAAGAGTACGGTGGAAAATTTCCTGTAGTATCGGATGCTGAAAGGTTTATTGTACCAACGCCTGTGCAGGCAAGAATTTGACCTAAACTGTCTATTTTTGCAACAGGTAATGGATCTACAAAAACTCTTGTTGAAGCAGAAACCGTACAACCGTTTGTAGGTAGAGGATTATTCCCTAATAGTTGATCGCTATTATATACTGTAACTGTATACAACCCGGAATCAGCAAGTGTAACTCCTTGTAAAGTTGGATTTTGTAAAGAAGACGTAAATCCATGAGGACCCGTCCACCTGTAATAATTACCGCTGCTGACAGCACTAAGCGTCAGATTTGTTCCATAACATACTGATGTATCAGGTAAAGCGGATACCGTCAGTGGAAGAATGTTTACAACAACAGGAACCGTTGTTGTTGCAGGTATACTGAAATTATCTGTTGAAGTAAAGGTAAGAACATGACTTCCTATATTGCATGCATCACCTCTAATGGTTACAACGGCAGTTGAAATAACACCGTTGGTAATAACAGCAGTAGCATTACAAAAACTTGATGAAGTATCAACAGAAGTTGTTGCTGTCTGATTGATTTCAGGCGCCTGGAATGTGAGAGAAATGGTCGCAGAATTTCCGCAAAGAATATTGACTGTATCATTTAGAGGAACTCCACTTACGGAAGGTGCAAAGTTTGCAATAGGAGTTACGTTAAATATGAAAGATTTATTGTCAAGGTAATTAACGCCGCTTGGGGCAGGACTTGGATTTAATGTGCTGTTGTTCTGATTGAAAACGCCTATTTGTACGTAATTTGAATTATTGCCTCTATTAATTCCTGCTGTTGCAGGTGAACCTCCAAAGCCTGCACTACCATTTGAACCATCGCCCGTTGTCCATTGCATATCACCATAGTTGAATAGTACGTTATTTCCAACTCCTGTAATAGCATCATTGCCATTACTAATGACAACCTGAAATGTATTTAGCTTGTCGAAGTGTTGGTAGTTATAACCTACACCCGGCCAGGTAACAATTAAATTCGTGCTGTTTACTTTAAATTTTACTTTGCCACTTCCGTTAGGACGTGTGTCTACATCAGCCCAAAAAGGGGCAACCATAGGTACATTCATTGGGAAACCGGAAGCACTAAATGTACTTAATGGGCCTGTAAATGTTATACATCCATTGTTATTAATATATGCTTGTGTATAGTTTACTCCATATAAACTAAAAGTAAA
>JAYURB010000644.1:0-2284 GCA_043756425.1 Bacteroidota bacterium | reverse complement strand
ACTTAGAGAAGAACTATCTTCTGCAAAACAAATTCTTGACACTATTATGAAAATGGTTCCTGATAATAGTGCTATCCTTAGTCAATACAAAGAGTTATCAAACAAAATAGATGTTTCAAAAGAGCTACAAAATTATTTGAACACCAATGAAAAATTATTCAGAGAACTTATAGACAATAAATTAAACTCAGCGGATTCTTCGAATGAATATTTGTATTATTTACGTGGGTGCTATTTTGAAAGAAGAAACCAATACGATTTTGCTTTAACGGATCTGAACAAAGCCATTTCAATGGTTCCATTATTTATTGGTGCACTAAAAGAAAGGGTTAAAGTTCTCCTTAATCTCAAAAAATCAGAAAAAGCAATGGTTGATCTCGATCGCCTGTTGGAGGAAGAGCCGAACAACGACACGCTCTTCAATTGGCTGGGAGAGTGTCACCGCCTTGCTAAGAATTGCAACAAGGCAATTAATTATTACTCAAAAGCGATTGAACTTAATGAAAACAATCCTGAATATTACTACAACCGCGGGTTGTGTAAACTACTTAATGAAAACTCACAAAACGCCATAGGAGATTTTAGACTTGCCATTTTGAACAGAAGCAAGAATATGGATGCTTTCTATCAACTTTATAAAATCTATTTTGGCCTTGAAAAATACGACTCTTCATTTTATTACCTCCAGGGGGCTAAACAACTTGGCATTCCCGCTGATTACCGCACAGAATTAGATACCCAGGCAGATAAGTATTTTAAAAACGGAACAGATCAACTTACGCTGAATTCGTTTTCCCTGGCACTAACTACATTCAGGATTTCCGCGAATCTTAATTATGAAAAACACCTTTCATGGTATAATTACGCAAAATTAGATATCGATTTAAATAATAATTATTCTTCAGCCGTATCTTCTCTTGACAGCGCCCTAAAATACAATCCAAATAACTCCCGGTACCTTCTGCTTAGAGCTAAAGCAAAATATTTTACCGGCCAATACAACTCTGCTATCGATGATTACGGAAGTGTAATTAATTTATCAGGCTCTAAACCAAATGAAAAAACTATAGCCTACGAAGGGAAAGCGGATGCTTTACGAAGTGTAAGCAAAGACCTTGTGGCCGAAAATGATTACAAGGCTGCGCTTGAGCTTTCGGAAAAAAATACTTCTGTTCTTTTTAAACTTGCAAGGCTTTACACGGATAATAATAAAATGCTTGAAGCTATTAAAATCTATGAACGAATTTTGGGATTCTTTGAAGTCGATTCTGCTTTTTTCAAAAAAGGAAAATGTTTCCAGGAATTGGGAGACTATAAATCCGCTCTTAAAGAGTTCAAGTATACTCTGATAAAAAACAAAAATTATCTTTTTGCCAATTACGAATCCGGAATATGCAATAAGAAAAACGAAGATTATGCTGATGCCATTAAGTCGTTCAGCAATGAAATCCTATTACAGCCAAATCATGTTCCTTCCTTTGCGGAAAAAGCAAATTGCGAATTCAAAACAGAACAATATAAATTAGCCTATAGTACTTTTCGTTCCATTACATTAATGGAAAAAGAATTTATCAAAAAAGATCCTGATTTAAGCAAAGTCTATGCTTATTGCTGTCTTTTTGAAAACGCCAATATGACCGAAGCAAATGAATATATAGAAGTCGGGCTTAAATTGTATCCGAATGAAAAGTATTTTGTTTTTCTCCAAGCCGAATATGCCTATTTAAATAAACAAGTGGAAATTGCTAAAACCTATTTTAAACAAGCCTTTGATGCAAAAGCTGTGAATGAAGAACAGTTAAAAAAAGACGAAATATTTAATAAAATAAAAAAAGAAAATAAAGAAATCAAAGCCTTAATGAAGTCCTCTTTTAATTAAAAACATTTCACCTATTTTCTCTCCACCGGTGTGTATTGAAATAAAAAAAGCCCCTCAATCTGAAGGGCTTTATTTTTTTGAATAAATTTTAAAACTATTCTGTTTTTTCAACTTTAGATTTAGTTTCATCAGCTTTTGCATGATCGTGAGAACATTCTTTCATGCCTTTTGCATGATCGTGAGAACATTCAACACCGGCTTTAGCGCATGCAGCTTTTTGTTCTGCTGTGCAGTTCTTTCCTGCTTCAGCATTGTTTTTGCAACAAGCTTTATTTGGTTTTGCGCAGCAAGCATGAGAAGCAGATTTTGCTTTTGCAGCATCGTCTTTTACATCGGCTTTCACTTCAGTAACTTCTTTTTTAACTTCCTGAGTAGTGGTAGTTTTTGCAGATTGTGCGTTAACAC
>JAYURB010000643.1:0-5228 GCA_043756425.1 Bacteroidota bacterium | reverse complement strand
TTGATAAAAAGTTTGAATTCTTCCGTATCGGGTGTAGCATCAGGACCAAGTATGGAACAATTCAAAGAATCGGCTTCCATATTGAAACGAATGGAATTATTAATAACGTTTGGATGACTCTTAAGCAATTTTCCGGTTTGGGCTGAACCTGTAAAAGTAACTACATCCTGGCAGGTAAGATGTTCAAACAAATCGCCAACAGAGCCACAGATCAATTGAAGAGAACCTTCGGGTAAAATTCCCGAAGCAATAATATCCTGAGCAACTAATTCAGTTAAAAAAGAAGTAGATGTAGCAGGTTTTACAATTGCAGGAACTCCAGCCAACAGATTAACAGCAATCTTTTCCAGCATTCCCCAAACAGGGAAGTTAAAAGCATTTATATGTACAGCCACTCCTTCAAGAGGTACGCAAATGTGGTGTCCGACAAATGTTCCGGTTTTAGAGATCATTTCCATATTGCCGTCAACATAAAAGGACTCATCGGGAAGTTCTTTCCTGCCTTTGCTTGCATAAACAAACAAGTTTCCTATTCCACCATCAATATCAATCCATGAATCGGTTTTAGTAGCACCTGTTGCAGCAGATACGGTGTAATAGTTCTTTTTGCGTTCATTTAAAAATAAAGCCAATGCTTTAATCATTCGTGCCCGCTCATGAAAAGTCATTTTCCGAAGACCGGAACCTTTTTTCCTGCCGTATTCAAGAGCACCTCCAAAATCAATTCCTTTGCTGGATGACAAATAAAGCTCTTGTCCGGTAACTGCATTAAAAAGCGGTGTACCGGTTCCTTCGCCTTCAATCCAGCGACCCATTGCGTAATTTTTAAGCTTTATTGCCATTTTATTATAAAAAATCGGGCGATATATTCATAATCCGGTTATTGTAAAATCTCCGGTAATCAAGCCCCAGCACTCATTTTCAAACAATTAGTAATAATAGGGTTATGGTAATATCTTTTGGGAAATGCTTTTACAAAGATAGGATTTAGAAGCTTCATGTCAAGGAGTTATCAACGCCTGTTCATAATATATTTTATAAAATCATCAATTTGGCATGAATTACAATTAACTGATATTATTTTGATAATTTTTCACTTCATAACTTGTATTTTACTGAAAATTATCTACATTTGCAGCCCATTAAAAAATCTCCGTAAATAATGTTAAATCAATATGAGGTGGTATTTATTATGACTCCTGTTCTTTCGGAGGAGCAGATGATGGATACAGTCACCAAATTCAAGAAAATCCTCACCGCCGATGGCGGTTCCGAAATTGTCCATGAGTACAACTGGGGATTGCGCAAACTGGCTTACCCGATCCAGAAAAAAAATACGGGATTCTATTATCTAGTTGAGTTTAAATCAACCGGCGAAATCATCAGTAAGATGGAGACGGAATTTAAGCGCGACGAGAGAGTATTGCGCTTCCTAACCGTTAAGTTGGACAAGCATGCTATCGCTTACAATGAAAAAAAGCGTAAAAATGCTTTACTGAAAAAAGAAGAAGAAAAAGTAGCTTAACCCAAAAAAATGGCAACAGGAAACGAAGTACGTTATCTAAACCCGCCGGCGGTTGATACGTCAAAAAAGAAATATTGTCGGTTCAAAAAAAGTGGTATTAAATATATCGATTATAAGGATGGAAACTTCCTTACGAAGTTCGTTAACGAACAGGGAAAAATTCTTCCCCGTCGTTTGACAGGAACTTCTTTGAAGTTTCAGCGCAAGGTTGGACAAGCGGTTAAACGTTGTCGCCACCTGGCCCTCATGCCTTATGTTTCTGATCTTTTTAAATAAGAACACCTCACAATGGAAATAATCTTAAAACAAGATCTTGATAATCTCGGTTATGCCGATGAGATCGTAAAAGTTCGCCCGGGCTATGCAATGAATTATTTAATTCCCCGCGGATTGGCAATTATCGCTAATGAAACAAACCGCAAGGTTCTGACAGAGGTTAAAAAACAACGCTCCCATAAAGCACAAAAATTGAAAGGTGATGCTGAATCAGTTGCTAAACAACTGGAAGCAATTACGCTTAAGATCGGTGCTAAAGTCGGAGAAACCGGCAAGATCTATGGCTCTGTCAATGCACTTCAGATTGCAGATGCACTTTCTAAGCACGATGTAATTGTGGATCGTAAAAAGATTCACCTCGATACAGAACATATTAAATCTCCGGGTTTATATACTGCAACTGTTAACTTACATAAAGACGTAAAAGCAAAAATAAATTTTGAAGTTGTTGCTGAGTAACGATACAAAATTTTAAAAAAATTAAGCGAAGATTATGGTCTTCGCTTTTTTTTTGAATAATTGTCAAATTCAGTCGCATGGATGTTTGATGAACTACATATAAATAATTTTTTTCACAGTTTCTTTCCCTTCTTGAATAAGTTTAACGAAGTAGATGCCTTTGGGGTTATTAGCTAAATCTATAACAGTGCCTGAAGCACTTAGTTTCTCCTGGTGAAAGATTTCCGTACCGATGGCATTGTAAACGGAAACATCTTTTACGGAAGCACTTTTTGTTTGTATTTGTAACATGAATGTGCTCATAGTTGGATTGGGATAGAGAGAGAAAATTAATTCATCGGTTTGTTCATTGTTAGTATTAATTTGATTGCTTGCTGTCCCAATTTTGAAAAAGGGATAAGTACTGCAGTTGGGATCAAAATCTGCCTGAGCGACATTATTTTCATAGTTAATTCTTGTACCATTATTATTATCATTATTATCAAAAGTAAAGCCATTATCTCTTTTAAATGCCTGGTCTAAATAAATTCCGTCAGGAGTATAATTAACAGAACCACCCGAGCATATCGAGTAACTAACGTTTGTATAAGAGGGTGAAACGGTTATAGAATTCGGAGTGGTATTTGGCATGAAAAGATAATCCCCGTGAGAATGACTTGTTGCATCATCCATCAATTTGTTTATCATGTTTGCGGTTATATTTGCCCGTAGCGGGTTCCCTCCTGACCAGCCATAAGCATCGTCTGTGCACCATCTGTTTGAATTAACATTGACAATAGTTCCAGCCGTTTTGGTTTTTTTAAAAATCATAAAGGGAGCGTAGCTGGTTATATTGGAATTGAGCGGATCATTCTGTTGAGTGACTTGTAACGCACAATCATATCCAATGATTTCACCTCTGTAAAAGCCTAATGCAGCAAGGTCTAATTCGGGTACTCCGTTATTCAGAATAACATTACCGTTGGCATCTGTCTTCACTAATGTCCCATCATATTCCTCATAAGTAGTTGGGATTGGAATTATATTATCAAGGGGTAATGTAATTCCGCTTAACAAAGGTGACCCCGTCAAAATAATTTTATGACCGTTAAAACAAAAAGGATTATTAACAGTATTACCCTGACTATTCAAAGTCTTGCCATAAACACAACGCAACCAGTCAGAACCAATGCTTCCGAGAATGGAATATTTCAGGGAGATGTCGTTCCAATGGTAAGTTGCAAGCAAAGGGTAGGTGCTTGCAATAGGGTCATCATCCAAACCCCAATTCTGACCTCTGTGGCAAATCAATTGCGGATTCCCTCCGGGATTTTCATATCTGACTTGCCACCACATTGTATTACCCGATAATATCAGCGCATTCCTATCGTATCCGACTTCAATCATGCCGTTATCAATAAACTTGTCGAAGTTCAGTCGAGCTTTCCGTGTCCAATATTCGCTGTGACCGGGAATGATTAAAAGTTTAGCATTTTTTATTTCATCATAATCATCCATGTCCTTATCAGAGATAAAATTCACATGGAGCAAGTGATTCGGATCAAAAGTTGTGGTCCACCAATTAAAAAAGCCATCATCAATATTTTGATACTGTGCCCTACTTTGTGGTCTGAGAAAAGATACGGTAGTATAAGTAGCATCATATAAACTGTGTCCACCGGAAGAGGTATATGCATTAATCGTATTTGTTGGACAATCAATAACTATATCAGCAGTACTCGGATAATGATCATCCTTAATGATAATAGGGATTTTATTATCGAGTAAATAATATCCACTCGGAAGATCTGCATTTGTTGGAACTGTCCATGTGGTGCAAGTTGGAGCGTATTTAAAACCGTTTTCCCATGGATCGTCGGATAAATTCGGGAGATTCAGTTGATCATCTGTATTAAACCCATTGATAGTTACTCCTGTAGAAGTACCATTAAGTTTAAAAAGCGTAAGTGAAAACGGAGTTGTTTGAGTACCAGTATACTTAGTATAAAAAGTAATGTAGGAACCAGCTATTGTATGGCGGTAGGATTGTGTATCTGTGTAACCGTCATCAATATGTTCTGTCTGTGCGCTGCAATGCATCGCAACAATTAAGAGAAGAAAAACAGTATAAAATGCTTTCATACGATTGATATTTTTAGATTCATTTATTTATGATTAATTTTTTTATTACTGCTTGACCACCTATTCTAAGCGAAGTGAAATACATTCCTGATAAGAAATCTTTACAATTTATTAACACTTGACTATTTTTGAGATTAGTCGAATAAATTTTCTTTCCCAACATATTATAGATTTCCACTTTTGCATTTTTTAGTTCTTCATTTGTGAGAATTGTGAAATTATCGACGGCAGGATTTGGATATATAAGGAACATATTATCTACTAAAATTTCATCTACTTTTAAATCAACACAAAGCGTAGTTATTGTGGTTCCATTGCCGATAATTGCGGGATACGAATTCAAAATTGTATTTGAAATGGCTAAAGAGTCAGTGTCAGTTCTATTCACAGGTATTATTGCAGGGGTTCTAACTATCGTTGATGTGCTCTTTTCGTAACATCCGCTGTTTCCGTTTACATCCACTTTTATCAAGTATGCATCAGAATTTCCTGACCCAAAACTATTTGTATTGCCAGCCACAATATATCCTCCGTCTGTAGTTTGCTGAACAGAAGAAGAGCCATCGTGATTAATACCTCCAAAAGATTTTGTCCATAGGGTATCACCTGATGAGTCCGTTTTAATAAGACATACATCCCAGGTTCCTGTGCCAAAACTTTGCGTTTTGCCTGCAATAATATATCCCGTATCGTTTGTAATTTGAATACTGAACCCAGTAGCTGATATGCTATCTGCTCCATAAACCTTTGTCCAAAGAGTATCTCCCAAGGAATTAGTTTTAATAAGACATACTCCTCCCGCAAAATAATTATGGTTCCCTGTGACAATATATCCTCCGTCTGAGGT
>JAYURB010000642.1:0-13503 GCA_043756425.1 Bacteroidota bacterium | reverse complement strand
ACCGATTCGGCTACACTCGAGTTATAAATTCTAAAACCAAATACTATGTCAAATCTAAAAGAGAAAATCATTGCTGTTGTTCAGGAAAATAATCCTACCAACAAGAAAACGATCATTGAAAAGACAGAAGTCAAAGGAATTGTTCTTGAAAATTCTTTGAAGAAATTGATTTCTGAAAAAATTCTGATCGTCGAAAACAGGGACGGGGAGAAATTCTACTCCGTCGCACCCGAAAATTCTGAAACTGTTTCCGAAGAGGAAAACATTTTAGTTGAAGAGGGGAATTCTTTAAGCCCATCAGGGAAAAAGAAGGACAAAAAGGAAAAAGTAGTTGTCAAAAATTCCGATGAGGACGTCGTTAAGGAAAAATCTTCGGATAAAAAAGGACAAATTGAAGGAGGACGGGACATGAGAAAATTCAAATTTAAGGGGGAGCAGTTTACAAAAGGAGGATTGGTTCACGCAGTTGTTGCCGAGTTTGTCGCAAAACACAAGAACATCGGCATCGCAAAACTCAAAGAAAGTTTTCCAGACGAACTCATCCAAAGATTCGGGGTGTTTCAGGAAATCTCAAAGGCAAAACAGTTCGCATCAGGGGGAAGAGACAGGTACTTCATGCAGGATGAAAAAATAATCAAGCTGAAAGATAAACGCATTGCTGTCTGCAACCAGTGGACTGCTGAAAACATCAAACCCTTCCTGACTGCTGCAAGAAAGCTTGGATTTGAGATAAGATGAACTGAGTAAAGCTACTGCCATAGTTTTATAGCTTCCTGGACTGATTAGGTAATACCTGGTCAGTCCTTTTTCGTTTGTAGTATCGAAGCTTGGTTGGGTGATTGAAATTCGTCTAAACAAATTAAATCATACAATCAATTTTGCTACTGTGCTAATTTATACAGCGGCTTATCATCGTAATTTAATCCTTCCAGAATTTCGAAAACATCCATTCTTGAAAATGTGACAATTTCTCCATCTGCAAGTGTGATCGCACCACCTTGTCCATCATAATTGAATTCTAAAAATTCAATTCGATCCCACCCTAAATGATTTCCATCTCTTGTCACAATTCCGAATGACATCTTAACATTTGGTCTTCTATCAGAGTTCTGTGGGAGGTTGATGTTACGATTGTTCTGCTCCCGGTCAAGCGATATAAGACTTTGTAGAAATGTTTCATAATGATTGAACGCTTGTCGTATGTTATTCCGTGTACTTTCTGATGTAAACTCCAGTTGGGGCAAGCGTTCTCGCAGTTGTTGAATAGACTTCGTGTCCGTCTCTTTGTAAAATCTCTCTTCATCTTTATTAATTGCCAACGAGAACATATTTATTGCCGACAACATCTGATCTATAGTGTTCGGTGAGAGAGGAATAGTTCGCATAAAATCTTCAAATTTTTGTTTGTAAGGATGTTGAGTTCCAGCTCGAGCCCTGAGAATTGAAGACGAAGAATATACTTGTCAATGATTGAACGATGCACTCCGGTGATGGAGGCTGTTTCTCGTTTAGAATAGCGTTGATTTAACAACGTAAGAACCTGTCGGAACTTTTGCATATTGATCGGTTTATTTCCCATAAGCCAAGTAATGACTTATGAATCCGATCATCAAACATATTAGTGGTACACTATTGCCGGAATGGCAGTTACTCGTGGTACACTTTGCCCGGAATATAATTTATTAAGTGGTACACTTTCACCGGAATCGATTACTTTTGAATGGTACACTTTGCCGGTAGAGTGGTACACATTGCTCCGGAAAAGTGGTACACTATAGTCCGGTATATACACGGATTCACACCAGTCCTGCTTTAACCGTTCTGATAACACCTGCCGGTAATTTTTCGTAGTGAGTAATTTGTACCTGCCGGATTGCTCATCCTGTTCGATAGCAACTTCATCATAGTAAACTCCAGGACTATCGAGAAAGGATTTTACTTCCAAGAGATATAATGTGTCTGTATTGACTTTGTAAGCGGCAATGTCGATTTCCGGTCTTGGTGTTGAAGGTTTGTTTATGCTTCGTTTTTCTTCTGGCGACAGATCAATCTTAACAGAATGTTTTATCCAGTACATATTCTCTGTTAGAAGTTGGCCGATAATTGTTTCAAAAGCGTCCATGTCTTTTTTGTACGAGACTACATGACTGGATTCGCCAGTGCAAACCGCAGGTGTATGATTGAGAAATTGTTATCGAGCGCCTTTTGTTAGAAACCTTGAGTTCGTCGGTGCGATTTAAACACTCACTGTAAAGGTGTGCCAGGAAATGTCTGATAAGTACTCAGGAAAAATCCGGTGGCGAGTATAAACCAATAGATTGTTTTGACATGGGTCACTTCTGGATATTGCTTAGCATTGATACTTGATTTCCGGAAAGATTTACTTGGAGGCGGATTCTGAGCTAAAATTCGCGTACTTTTGGCATCCTGCTAATGGAACTATTGTCAGTTCAATTCGTTAGATCTAACTATTTCTTCATTCAAAATTTCGTTATATTGCAATGTTAATGAGCAACGATGTAAAAAGACATTTACCAAAAGCGCCAATTATTCAGGCAGTGCTCGAAATTCAGGTAGAATCAGTTGTGGGCAAATCAATGAAAGATCTACAAAATATTCATGTTGAGGTAAAACATGAATATCCTAAGCAACGAAAAAGAATACAAGGCATTTTTACTTTAAAGGAAAAAGAAGCGGAGAATGTTTCTGCAGAAACCAAACAGGAAGGATTTTCATTTACTTCCGAAAACAACTTAAAAACTCTAATAGTAACATTAGATCAATTTAATTACATGCAAAATACTCCCTATAATACTTGGGAGGAATTTATTTCAGAGGCAAAAGAGCTATGGCACCAATATAGAAGAAACATTAATCCAGTTAAGATTAGACGAATATCTGTAAGATACATAAACCAGATTAATATTAAATTGCCATTGTTAAATATTGAAGATTATTTTCTCACTTTCCCAACAATCAGTGAAAAACTACCGCAAACGGTTGAGCATTTTTATATGCGTTACACCTTTCAGTATAAAGAAAAAAAAATGCGTGCTCATATAGTTCAAACTGTTGGCAATTCAGAAAACAATGAAATACCATTTTTATTCGATATTGATGTTTTAACTACAGAGCCAATGGAAGAAAATGAAGAATTGTTATGGAAAAAGTTTAATGAAATACGCGATATTAAAAATGAAATCTTTTTTTCAAGTTTAACAGAACAAACATTAAAACAACTACAATAATATGTGTCCCCCTCCATTAGCACTCGAGCCACCAATTGCAAGACAGTCAACCCCTCCAACCCTTGAATTATCTGTTGATGATTTGGTTGACAACTCTCTTTTTCTTAATAAAGAATTTTTGCAATTGTTACAAGAAGACTTTTATTACAACCACATTTATAAGTCGCCTTCTTATTATTTTAATCAGTCAAAGTTTTTTAAAAATTTAAATGAATGGAAGAAACAAATATTATTTTCTTCAGATGTTCAGAAAATTACTACAAATCAAAATTTTGAAGCTTTAGTTAATATGGGTGTTAATGCTATTCCTTTTATTTTACAGGAAATAAATGATTCTCCAAGTAACTTAGTTTGGGTATTGAATAAGATAACTAAATCTAAAATATCAGAGCGCCCAATCTCAATAGATCAAGCATGTACACTTTGGATTAAATGGGGAAGAAAACATAATTTGATATGAGTTTGGATAATCCTCAGGATAGAAAAATAATTGAAGCGATTTTACCAAATCTTAAATCTAGCTGGCGCATTAGTAGTCCAAGAGAGCCTAAATACAATTGTATTGCTTGGGCCGGCTTAAAAGATAATATTTGGTGGTGGCCTTCAGCCGGATTTGATGGTGTAGAATGGCCATTTGGACTTCCTTATAATCTTCAACTTAATACTTTTATTAAGTTATTTGAAAATCTTAATTATGAAAGATGTGATAATTCCAATTTTGAAGTTGGACATCAAAAAGTTGCGATTTATATTAACGATCATACAAAGGAATGTACTCATGCTGCAAGACAAAACCTTAAAGGTGTTTGGACAAGTAAATTAGGCGAACATTGGGATATTGAGCATCCGGACCCTTTTGCTGTTGAAGGACCAGATTATGGTGTAGTAGCAGTTATAATGAAACGCAAACATACTTAAAACTTATTTTTGTAAAAGTTGAGTCATTTACCTAACGGCCTATCAATATATAGACAAGAGCAACGTGGTTAGTATCAAGTTCTGTAGTCGTTGTACGAGGCAAACTTTTGTTAGTAATGAACCATGCACAAAAATCACAAGCCTAGTTATATCCGATTACTTGGATTGCCAGATCTTCGTACCGGCTCCAAAATTTCTTTAGTCTAATTCGTTTTGGCTTTTTATGATTTATGCAGCTATGAGCTTCTTTATCTTGATCACTGTATTCCGACTTAAATCATGCAGCTTGGCACATTGCGTAAGCGAGTTTCCTTTCTTCAAATCCGCAATTAGAATAGAGTATTTCCGTTTAACAATGTTTATATCATCACCACCTGCAGGACGACCAATTTTCCGTCCCTTGCGACGAGCTTCTGCCAAACCGCTGCGAATCCTGTCTGATAGAATACGTTTCTCCTCCTGAGCGAGCTCGGCATAAATAGAGATGATGATGTTGGTGACGAAGCTCTCGTTCCCATTCTCATCAATTGACTCTAATCCTCCGAGATTCTTAAACACCACTGCTATCTTTTTCCGGTGAAGCTGGTCGATGGTGTTTCTAATATCGCGCGCATTGCGCCCGATGCGGGAGATTTCGGACACGATCACCTTCTGGAATTCGTTACGGTTGGCAGCGGCAAGTAGTTCCTGCAAGTCTTGTCGATCAGCGAAAGTTTTAGTTCCGGTAATCTTTGTGGCTATCGTCTTAGAAATTAAATAGCCTTTCTGTTGGCAGTATAATGTTAAGTCTGAAATCTGCCTGTCGTAATCCTGAACCTGTGTGGAGACGCGGATAAAAAGACAGGCTTTGTTTTGGTGGGCCTCAGTTTCCACGTAAAAATGAAACAAACCCGTCCGTATATACGGACTAAAGAATGCAAAAATATTGCATCCTTTTAGCTTATAAAATGGAAAACGGTTTAAGTTCTAGTTGAAAAATATTCTGGATCTAAAGTTTCCAAATTACTCTTTCACCTTTACGGTTAGGCAGATGGGTAACATTCCTTGCAAAAGACAGTGGCATGATTTTCTTTTGCCCGCATTTTTTGAGAATTTTCAATTTGTAATGCAAACCTGTGTTTGTCGGGTATAGCACCATTCAAAACCTGTTGTGATGTAAAACCATAGAGTTCTAGAGGATAAAGAATATGTCCGTAAAAAAATTCAAATTCTTTTAATTTTAAAATCAAGCCGGCTCTATCATAAACATTGCAATCCCTCAGAAAAATATTCTTAAAAATGTGATGGATGCTTTCGCACATGTTGTTTGAAAAAGGAAATGTTTCTGTTTGAGCGGTGAGTTTAATTGTTGGTGGATGTTTAAGGCCTGAAATCCATTGGTCTAAATCGCCTTTGTTTTCCGGTCCGCCATCACATACAATGTTAACAGGTTCATTGTGAGAATAGAGAGTGTATTTTTCAAACGCGCTCTTTAAAAGATTCGTTATTTCAAAAGAAGATCCATCCATTAATACTTCAGTATAAGGGCAAGCTTTTGAAAAATTGTCTTTTACAAAATATTTTCTACTTCTTTTAAAGTTAATTGTTGGGGATGAAGTTTGTAACATAAATTATTTACAGAAGTCGAGCAGTACAATTTATTTTTTAATCGATAGAATTTTTGGGTACTTATATTAAATAATCTACAAGCTGTATTTATATTAATTACTGAGATTAAATAGTCAATCGTGTTTACAATACTGTAACCATGTTTGTTAAAAGCGTTTTTGTATCCTTTGAATTCATTAACTATTTTCCTAAAACAGCGGTATATTTTGCAGATCGCTATTGATGATTTTTGTAAAAACGTCACCTCAAATATTTCTTTAACTGATGCCAGGTTACCGGCATAATTTGAAATATGTTCAAACCCAAACATATCCGTTTGGTTTGTTTGCTTCCATTGATGACGTGTACTCTTAGGAATTTGGGATACCAATGTTTTATCAAGTACATTTTCCATAAATAAAGCGATAAACATTGGATGATATATTCGTTTTTCAAAGGATTTCATTCGTAAAAATATCCATAATTTAATTTCGGAAATTACCTATTGAGTTAAATTTATTTGATTTTTCGAACCAGTATTAATTGCCAATAATAAATTGAATTAATATCTTTCGCCCATGAACATCGAAGAAAGACGACAACAAATTTATTCGCAACGTGAGTTTGAAAAAAAATGGGCTGAACTTTTAAATCCTATGACCGAAGAGGAATTGATGTCCTTGAATAAAATGGTCGTACACCGGATAAAGATTTTGAATCAGTTGTATGCTCTGGGATCCTTAAACCGGTTAAAAATAGGTGATATGGTAAAGTGGAATGGTCGCGACGGTGTCGTTAGATCAGGGAAAATTATCAGACTGAATTCTAAAACCGCTTCGATATTAATTGGCGAAAACGAAGGCTACTGGCGCGTGTCTCCACAATTGTTGGAGAAGATAGAATAGCGGTATAATTTAAAAACGGAAACAGTTCATAGTATGAAAAGAAAACCAGTAACTTCCAGCATGATAGCAAGCATTGGTTACGATGCAAAAGCCAAATCGTTAGAAATAGAATTCAATAGCGGAATGATTTGGCAATATTATGATGTTCCGAAATCTGAGTTTAACAAAATGAATAAGGCAGATTCTCTCGGCAGATATTTTCTCGATAATATTAAAGATTGTTATGAAGAAGTACGAGTGCGATAATTTATTCATATTTAGTTTTATCCAATTCCGAGAGATTTATTTCCAATGCATTATACATCTTTTGATATTTAACGGGGTTAGTATTTTTTAGCTTTTGCAAGTTTTGTAATTTCCATTTCACAGCAGGGAAATTTTCAAAGTTGTATTTTGTCCAGTCGGGTTTCAGGCTTTTTACACTAAGTAGAAAATCTTTATCTGTTTTGGTTAGTTTTTTATGTATAGTTGCAATCAATTCAGTTCTGACTTTTTCATAGACTTCGTATGAAAAATCCACATTACTCATACCTGCGAATTGATTTTCCAGTGCTGAGCGTTGATCCAGGAAGTTTGGAAATAGTACTTCATGAATTGGGCGTTCGCTTGATAGTAACAACAGAAGAAACCCTTCCTTAATTTCAGGTGGAAATCCTTCCGTCTCCAATAAGTATTTCACATCAAACAAATCTCGGGGATGTTGTCGGTCAAGAGCGGCTACAATTTTCCCACCAAATAATTGTCCCTATGGTACAACTGCGATAGTGCAGGATACTTCGAATTCTTTTTGTGCACTTTGACAAAGAGTCAATGTTGAGGTATCTTTTATAACGCCGCGGTTAATTGTGTTTACTTCTATTTTAATATTACTCCCTTCTTCAGAGACCAATAATTTAGCTTCTTCTTTCTTGTGTTGAATTTTTGCATTTGATAAAACTTTTTGGATCCGCTCTCTACATCTTTCTAACGCTTCAGAAATATTTTTCAATGAAATCTCTCTATCATCAAATTGAGTATACGTAAGATCAATATCTACAGAAAGTCTTGGCATTTCCCGCACAAAGAGATTGATAGCTGTTCCTCCATGTAATGCAAGGTTAGGTTCTTTGGCAATTTCAGGAAGCACTGCTAAAAGAAGTTTAACTTGTTTTTTATATGTCTCTGTTGCCATTTTTCTCCAATTCCTTTGGAACAGTTATTTGATATTTTGAATTATATATTCCATGTACTATGATACTACGTTTTCCCTTTCCCAAATTTATTTTCTCCAGGTTTAATGATTGAAACCATTGATGGCCGGCCTTTTCAGATAAATAAAGAAACAGACGTTTTACTTTCACCGACTTGCAATTTTCGAGTAGGTATTGCACATGAGATGGCCGAAGATTATTTAGTCCTTCCATTATTTCATAGCACTCTGCGAGATCTTGATACTTCGGAACAAGATATAAGCATTCCATTATCGCACGTGTGGCGTCTGATAATTTGATTGAATAATTTTTGAGTTCGATTTCTGTTAGTCCTACCTCTGAGGGTAAAAAAGCAGTTTGATGATATTCGATTGTTATTCCCCAATCGTATTTGCGAAACCATGCCGGTAACTTTTCACCTTTGCCACCAAATATTACAGCTTTCTTTGAAGCTAATTCCAGGTAATGCGACTTTCCGAGAAGAGAAAGTGCTGTCCGTCCACCAGGATGTATAAATGAACCAGATTGTTTTTGGAGAGCATATATTCCTCCTTCATATGCAACTTGATCTCCATTTCGTACCATTGCTCCATTACCTATCGGTCGTAGCCAATTGCTTTTGCGATAACGTTTTTGAAGATCTAAACTATAGCCTTCCTTCCTTAGCCAGTTTGATTGAAGCACAACTCCTGTCGGAATAGAGGATAAAAGTTGGTTTATTTTTGATTGATTATTGGTACTCATGGTACTAATTTATGATTATATTTAAACTATTACAAATTTTAGTTTATATTGTTACGAAATATGGTACTAAAAGTACTAATATTAGAAAATTTTTAAACCAGCTACAAGTCCTTGATTTCTATCTTAATAATTAAATTTAACAGCGAATAAGCATACAAGACAAATAACTAAAAACGTTTCGCTCCTCCCGATAGCTATCGGGATCGCTAAGTCATTTTCTATCTCCTTATTAATTTGCAAATCAGCAGTATATAAAAATTCTCAAAGTACGCTCGGGACCTCCAGTTTCAAATCATTAGGGCTCATTGGGCTGGAGTTTCCGCGCAAACTGACCCACTGATTCCGCGCTAAAGAGGTCCACCCATTCCGCGGCAAATTGACCCGCCTATTCCGCAGCAAATTGACCCCCCTGAATTAAACGAAGGCTCTGCTGTATATACCGGACAATAGTGTACCACTATTCCGGAGCAATGTGTACCACTCTACTGGCAAAGTGTACCAGTCAAAAATAGCTGATTCCGGTGAACGTGTACCACTCGGCATTAATTATTCCGGACTCAGTTTCTACGTGAATGTGAAACATACTCGTCCGTATGTACGGACTTTAGAATGTAAAAACATTCAATTCGTTTTGTTTATGAAACGGATGGTATGTTTAATTTCGAATTGAAAAACACTTCGTATTTAAAATTGCAGTAGAACTCCTTCACTATTATTATTCCGCTTGTGGAAAGCATTCCTTGCAAAAGACAGCGGTATGATTTTCTTTTGCACGCATTTTTTTAGAAATTTCAATTTGTAAAGCAAACCTGTGTTTGTCGGGTATAGCACCATTCAAAACCTGTTGTGATGTAAAACCATAGAGTTCTAAAGGATAGAGCATGTGTCCATAAAAAAACTCAAATTCTTTTAATTTTAAAATGAGGTTGGCCTTATCATAAGGAATGCAATCCCTCAGAAATACATTCTTAAAAATGTGATGAATGCTTTCAC
Source organism: Bacteroidota bacterium (assembly GCA_043756425.1). Classification (GTDB taxonomy): domain Bacteria; phylum Bacteroidota; class Bacteroidia; order AKYH767-A; family 2013-40CM-41-45; genus JADKIH01. The sequence goes on along the minus strand of JAYURB010000642.1, from coordinate 3,918 downwards.
TCATGTTATTTGAAAAGGGAAATGTTTCGGTTTGAGCAGTAAGTTTAATAGTTGGCGGATGTTTAAGTCTTGAAATCCATTGGTCTAAATCGCCTTTATTTTCCGGCCCGCCATCAGTCAATTACACATAAATCAGCTGACCATGAAATAATTTGTTTATTCTCCCTTCGGCAAATGATTGTGTAATTTTCTCTTGTTCTAATCTGATATTATTTTCCTTTAGGTGATTGTAAAGTTTCATTTCGCTTTCCGAAAGTTGTTGCAAATTTTGATTTGATGTTTGTTGCCCCTCTGTACGTTTGAAGCTAAACAAAGTTTCTTCGTCCATCATAACGGCAACGGTATTTGGAAAATATGTCCGGAACTGATTTAGAATTTGAAATCCGTGTGTATCAATATCTCCCCAGTAATAAAACTGTTTAATATTTAACCAATCAAACTCTCTGAGATAACTAACGTTAAAACCACCACCACTCCAAATTGCAATTGTTTTCGTTAATGGAGGGAGCGTAAGAAAATTCATTAGATTTTCTGTAACAAATATGTTCTCACAATTGGAATTAAAATTTTTGAACTCAGAAACAGTCAATGAAATATCGGTTGCATTGGCAAGTGGTGATAGTGCCGTGTCTAAAAACCGGATGCGAATTAAATGCTCTGAATATTTAAGATTGAATCGAAGCTCGAATTTAGATTCGTCTTTGTTGATATGTTCAGGAATTAGAAATTCCAAAAGAGATTGAATAATACTTTTATTATCGGAAATATATTTTGTGTGAATGTCGATGGGTAACTGTCTGATGTACAACTGGGGTTTTGGAGTTGCCAAGAAATATTTACAAACCTTCATAGTTTCAATCCATGTGTTATGTTCAATTAACTTCAAAGGGTTGACTTTTACCCATTCAATAAGATATGGTAATTCTGCTTCAATAATTGAGTAATTTTTCCGGAATTTGAGATACTCCTTTTCTTTTCCGGCAACTGATAAATAATCTTCAAGGTTATCAAAGGTTATTTTCTCAGGAACAGGTTGCTTACCGATTTTATCAAACTGCCGGTCAGTTATTATTAAATTGTAGCCAATCTTCTTCTTCTCTTTTGAGTTGCTTTTTAACAATTCAATTGAATGTTTGTATTCAGGAAGTTTATCTAAAATATCTTTAGAACTTACTTTCCCAATTCTAATCACTTCTTTCGGAAAATACGATATTGAATTAATGGAAGATAACAAAACCTCTTTCCACCATTTCAAACATTGTTCTTGTATTTCCTTCGGAGTAATCATTCTGTAGTTTGTATTACTTGCACTTGTTGCAAAACGGAATTGTGCAAATGCTTTTCGTTTCTGTATTCTTCAACTGTCAGGTTTTGCAATTGAGAATTGTTACCTTCTGTATTTGAAACATAATGAACGGAGTGTATGTAATTTTCAATCACATGGATTTTTTGCAATGGAGTTACAATGAGCAATTGTAAATTTAATTTTTTGAAAAGCCCCAGCCCAAATTGAGTGCTTTCATCATCACCTCTTCCAAAAGCCTCATCAATTACTACAAATCGAAAAGATTTACTTTTTGGTTCTCCATAAGACAAGCCAAATTGATAAGCCAATGCGGATGCTAAAATAGTGTACGCTAATTTTTCTTTCTGACCTCCTGATTTACCTGATGTGTCTGCGTAAAATTCTTTTTCAGAATCATCGACTAAATACTTTTCGCTTGCGTTAAACAGAAACCAGTTTCTCACATCAGTAACTTTCTTAGTCCAGTCAAAGTCTTCTGTTTTGTTACTCATAAAACGATCTAAGAACTTTTTCACCTGTGCAAATCTGTCTTCTGTATAAGGATCCGAAGCATCCAGGATTCCCTCATAACAATCTCTTAGTTCCTTTTTGAAATCTCTGATCTGAGCATCAGGGTTTCGTTCATGAAGTAATTTTATATACGTGCCCTTGTTGAATTCTATTTCTTTTAAATGCTTGTTAATTTCTTCGATCTTTTTTTGAATTTGTTTCGAATGACTATCTAGCTTAGCATCAAAAACTCTAATGTCGTCAATAGTGTTTTTATTCAGCATGTTTTTAAAACGTGCTTCATGAGCCGGTAATCCATCAGAAACAATTTTCTCAAATATTTTCATGAATTCCACCCTTGATTCAATTTCAACACTTAATTCAATACTATCAGCGGGAAAATCCCTTTTGAATTCTTGCATCACCTTAGTTATTCCGTTCCCTGCAATACGAAGTTTCTCATTTAGTTTGTCTTTCACTCCATTTTTTCCTGTGTATCTTGAATTCAAATCTTTTGCAGTAGAATCAACGTTCCTAAAAGTGAGTTTTATCCCAGTTACAAGTTCATCAATTTTTGGATAGTACGTTTCTATTTCCTCTTGATGTAATTGTTGTTGTGTGGACTTGCTAAATTCAATTTCCTTTTGATAATCTACAATGTTTGTTTTTACACCTCCAATTTCCTCAGATTTCGTTTTTTGCTTTTTTTCTTGCTCTAAAATTTCATCAATAATTAAGGTAAGTTGTTCTTGCAATGATTTAAGAATGTTATTGCTGTTCTCTAAAACATTTTTCTCTTGCTCCAAATCGTTTATCTTCTTTACTTCATCTTGCCAATTTAATTCATTCCAATTGGTATAAGAAGCTAATAGGTTTAAGTTTGTATTAAGTGTATTGTTATTTTTGATTTCAGTTTTCAGATTTATTAGAGCAATATCAAGTGCTGATTTCTTTTCTCTTAACCCAATCAAATGCTGCTCAACTGCTTTTATTTTATCAATGTTAGTCCAGCCTAACACAAAATTCTTTTTATCCCACAAATCTCTACGATCATCCTTGGTATGTTTTTTACCCTTCTTATATTGCCCTTCAATCGTAATTACATCTCGTCTTTGTTTCTGAAATTCTTCAATTGAAACGCATTTTAAATTGAAGTGCTGTTCTAATTCAGCTTGCAACCAATCTTCAAAATATTCTGATCCTGATTTTATCTCTATTTTGTTTACCACAGAATCACTGTCGATTTGATTATTGAAATTATTTGCAGTGAAGTTTTGAGGAACTGGGAAATAATCCAATTTCAATCCTCTTTTGTTTTTGTCGGAAAGTTTTCTTGCATTTACATATTGACTCACCTGTTTGTAAAGTCTTTCAGGAACTAACATGCTAATACCAAATCCTCGCAGCAATCTTTCTATTGATCCTTCCCATTTTTTTTCATCATCACGAACTTTCATTAACTCCCCGGCAAATGGAAGTTCTTCTTCATCAATTTCTAAATCAGTTGCTAATTCACGCCGTATATGGAGAAAGTCGGAGGGAATCTGATTAATTCTGCTTCTCAAAGATGTTAACTCGGCTTCTTCGGTTTCAATTTCTTCATTGAGTGTTCTTTGGTCGGCAATTTTCTTTCCTTGTTCTTCTAAATGATTTTCCTGGATTAAAACTAAGTCAGCAATTTTCTGTTGTGCTATTTTGAGGTTAGAATAAAAAGTTCTGTCAGTATTTGCAGTAGGCAATTCGCAATCAGTGGTAAGTTGAGAATAGGAATCATGTTTCCCCTTTTTTGCCTTCTTAGTCGTTTCACTCTGTTCAATTTCAGCAGCAATCTGTTTTAACCTCGCCCCTCCGTTATTTTCAATATCCTGGTTTATCTGGTTTTCTGCTTTTCTCTTTGTCTTTAATTCTTCTTCAATTCCTGTAAGTTGATTATTTAACTGATTCAGTTTTGCTTCACAGGATTCAATTTCTTTTTCAAGTAAAGTAATTTTTTTTGATGCAAAGTAGCTCGGGATAGATTGAAGTATATTGTCTATTTCCTGAATTTCTAGTTCAAAGTTGCCATAGCTAGTGCTTAAATCAACTATCGGTTTCAAAACATCCCTTTGCTTCCTTGCCTCTTG
>JAYURB010000641.1:0-13533 GCA_043756425.1 Bacteroidota bacterium | reverse complement strand
ACTTAAAAGCCAGATAACCGCTATCCGAAAGAGTAGAAATATTGAAGGAAGTGTCAATCCATTGAAATTGTGGCTGCATGTATGAAATATTTCCAATCAATACAAAATTTCCTATAGAGGGATCAGGGTTTCCTGTGCCGAAATAAACTTCGCAATTGTCAGAAGTCGGCGGACTAAAACCATCTGTTTGAACCTTCATAGAGACCAATCCGGCAGAATTTAAATTCAACGGTGGAGATACAAACCAGTCGATTACAGTATCGGTTGGATTAGCACCTACATTGTAATCATGGTATAAACTGCCAATGTTACTCCAGTCATACGAACTTAAAAAACCTTTTCTAAATTGCTGCCAGCCTGCTCTCTCAGCGGGAGAATCAAAGCCGGTATAATAGGGTAACGATAGTCCTTGAGAAAAGGAATTGATTGTAATAGAAAAGAAAAACAAAAGAGTAAGTAAATTTTTCATTTTAGTTGTCAGTGATTATCGTGCTGACTCCGCACGTTTAATTTATTTATGTTTATTAAATAGGTTTGTAATAATTTTAGAATGTTAAGCTCAAATCTATAGTATATTTTTAGTAATTCGGAATTAATTTGTCTATATTTTTTATTTAACAATACTTAACATGCTTCATACAACCAATCAATATAAAATTACGTCTTAGCGGTTTTTTTATCGTATTTGTGATTTCTGCACAATAGCCTAATAAATATTAAACTCTATCTTTGATCGCCACAAACTATAAGTTTAAATTCCTCCGGTGAAAAAAGTTTATTTCCATCTAAATCGAATCGTTCTTTTCCAATTGCTTCTCTTTGCAATAGCTCGAATTGTTTTTCTTATTGTCAATTACGAACAGGACTCAACATTTTCTTTGATAAAATTATTGCCGTCTTTTCTCCACGGCATACGAATGGATCTTTCCGTTAGCGCCTATTTTCTTTTACCTGCTTTATTGTTTATTGGACTTTATCTTTTAAAACCATTGCATTGGATTCGAAATGCAGAATATTTTTATCTTCTTTTTGTTCTTACCCTTTTATTTTTAATGCTTCCCGCAAATATACTTTTGTATAAATACTGGAGCAGTCTTTTAAGTTTTCGTTCGCTTTCTTATTTGAAAGATGCTTCTGAAATTGCTTCTTCGTTTACAGGGAAACAATTAATTATTGGCTTTACACTAATGTCTATGTTTTGTTTTGCAATTTTCTTCACGTTTAATAAATATTTCTATTTGAAGATAGAACCGGTAATAGAAAATGTATGGAAAAAGTTATTAGGATTTACTGTCGCTTTGGTACTTTGTGTGATAATGATCCGCGGAGGTTTGCAAAAACTTCCCATGAATGAAAGCCTGGTTAGCTATTCTGATAATAACTTTCTTAACCAGACAGCCATTAATCCCGTCTGGCACCTTGCAAATGATATTTATCGCGCAGGAATTTTTAAAGGAAACCCATTTGAAGCGATGCCCCGGGAAAAGGCAGAAGCAGAAGTAAAAAAACTTTTCGCAAACAGTCCGGATTCATTTCCTCAAATCCTTACCACACAAAACCCCAATATAGTTTTTATTATTCTCGAAAGCTTTACTGCCGACATTGTCGAAGCTCTTGGCGGAGAAAAAGGTATTACTCCCAATCTAAATTTACTAATCAACGAAGGCGTTTTCTTTAATTCAATTTATGCCAGTGGTACTCGCACCGATCAGGGAATCGTTTCCCTGCTCAATGGCTGGCCTGCGACTCCGTATTATTCTATCATGCGTTCAACAGAAAAAGCAAATCAATTGCCCTCTTTACCAAAACTGTTTCTGTCCAAAGGATATTCAACATCTTTTTTCTATGGCGGAGAAAGTAATTTTTCTAACCTGAATGTATATTGTATTAGTCAGAAGTTTCAGGTAATTATTGATGAGAAGAATTTTCCTGACAGCATTTCTACCGGAGGCTGGGGTGTCCCTGATGAATTTGTTTTTACAAAGCAGCTTGAAGTGCTGGATAAGACCAAACAGCCTTTCTTGTCGGCTCTTATGACCTTGAGCAGTCATGAACCTTTCGATGTTCCCGGACCTCCACGGATTCCCGGTAAAAGCGAAGCAGACCGTTTCCGTAATTCTGCAGCATATACAGATGCTGCACTAGGAGAATATTTTGCTAAAGCAAAAGAAAAGCCCTGGTACAAAAACACACTTTTCATTATCGCTGCTGATCACGGACATCACCTCCCTAAAAATACAAACGTTTATTATCCCGAAAGTCATCGTATACCATTATTGTTTCTTGGAGAAGTAATTAAACCTGAATTCCGGGGAGCTTTTGTTACAAAGCTCGGCGGACATCAGGATGCCGCTGGTACCCTTTTACCTCAACTCAGTATGAAAGAAGCGGCACAATTTGAATGGAGTAAAAATTTACTTAATCCAACCGTTAAGAATTTTGCATATTACCAGATTGATCAATTAGTAGCCTGGGTTGATCCAAAATATTGGTTCGGCTATTCATACAACAGGAAGAAATTTATTGCCCGGTCGTATAATGTTTCACAAAATCATCTCGATAGTATGATGGTTGAAGGACAAGCTTTTGTTCAGGTGTTGTATGATAGGTATAGGAAGTATTAAAACAACTTTTCTATCTTTATAAACCCATCATACCAATGTGAAGACACTATTTTATTTTCTAACGCCTTTTTTATTATCATCCTGCACGTATCAAAGCCTTGATCCGGTTGATGATATTAGTGGTTACCCGCCTGAGGTTAAGGAAATATTGGTAAAAAAATGTGCTACTGCCGGTTGTCATAATGAAATTAGTAAGGATGCAGCTGGTGGAATTTCTTTTGAAATATGGAATAGCATGTTTGAAGGGGGAAATAGCGGCGCTGTAACAATTCCTTATCGACCGGATTTCAGTGTGACAATGTTTTTTGTAAACACGGATTCTACTCGTGGCATTTCTCTTTTGCCAACAATGCCTTACAATACTGCTCCATTATCTTCTGATGAATATTTTGTTTTAAAAGACTGGATAGTAAAAGGAGCCCCTGATAAAAATGGTTTTGTGAAATTTTCCGAATATTCCGGCGGACAAAAATTATACATTGCTAACAGGGTAGCTGATGTTGTAATAGTTCTTGATGTTAAAAGTAATCTCTCTATCCGGTACATAGATGCAGGCATTACTGATTCGACTGAATTTCCACAGATGGTTAGATGTTCTCCTGATGGTAAATATTGGTATGTAATATTTTTCGCTAACGGTGTATTGCAAAAATTCAACACTGGTGATAATTCAATTGTTGGAAATATTATTATTGGTTCCGGCTCCTGGAATTCAATATCAATTTCTTCTGACTCAAAGAATGCATACATCACTGAAGTTTCAGGAAAAATTGCTGCCGTCAATCGTGAAACGATGTCGCTCGGGCAAGTGTGGACTGGTTTCCTTTCCCCGCAAGGATCTGCCTTAAATGAAAACAACGACACACTCTACGTGACTTCTCAAAGCGGCAATTTCATTTATAAGATACCTGTAAATAACCCAGTCGTTTTTGATACTATATCGATCGAAGCCGGAGCAATTCCAAATGCAACTCCATCCATCGATCCAAACCAGATTATTTTCAGTAATGATTTTTCTAAATATTACGTGAGCTGTCAGCGTTCAAATGAAGTTAGAGTTATTCAAACAAGAAATGACAGTTTGTTGTCAGTAATTCAAACATCAAAATTTCCAACGGAAATGAAAACGTCTATTTCCTACCCTTTTCTTTTTGTATCGTGTATGTCAGAGCCCAATGCAGGCAATTCTATTTTAGGACGTATTGATGTTATTAATACAAATGCAAATGCAGTAATAAAATCAATAATGAGCGGACACCAGCCTCACGGATTGGCAGTGAGTGATGCATACAAGAGAGTGTATGTTGCAAATAGAAATATTTCACACGGCGGACCTTCTCCGCACCACAATTCACCTTTTGGAAGGAACGGTTACCTTACAGCCATTGACCTGTCTACATTGGAGCTTATTCCGGGTTTTAAGTCAGAAGTTTCTGTCGATCCTTATAGTATGGATCTTTCGCATTAATTTATTTCTTCACAAGCTTCCTTACAATCTGCATCGCTGAGTTTGAAACAAAAACGGTATAAACCCCGCTTGCAAATGCCGAAATATCCAAGGCAGCTTCTTTGCTTCCTTTAGAAAGAGTTTTGTCTAATACTAAAGAGCCTTTGTTGTCGTAAATTCTTAATGGACTATCTTCTAAAAGATCTGCATAAAAATTTATATTAATTTTTGATGATGCAGGATTTGGGAAAACAGAAAAACCCGAAACCAAATTTTCTGCGACGGATGTATTAATATTATCCACTCGAATAACTTCATTTGTCAAAGCATTTACATACCAGATTTTTCCATCTGGCCCTATTTTAATTCCCATTACACCCTGAGTTCCTGTAACAATGCGGCCAATTTCTGTACCTGCATTTCCGCTTTTATCGTAAATGATAATATTGCCTGTAGTATAGTCAGATACAATTAGTCTATCACCAATCAAGTCGATGCCGCAGGGTTTGCTTAGGCCTGAGTCAGCAAAGACATTCCATGTATCAGCACTCCAGTAACTGTACTCGGCAACGGATTCATAAGGAGTAAGATTATTTAAAAAAGTATGACTGTTTATGTCCATTTTTAATATACGTCCATTGTCTGTATCTGCTATATATAACATTCCCGTATTTTTATCCAGGACGAGATGACTCGGTATTTCATGTGCGGGATCCCCTGAAATGCCAAGACCGGAGAAGCGTCTGATTATACCATCGCTATGATCGCTGTTACCCGGACCATGATCGTTGACAAAATCATACCGTACAATATCCTGGTGATGGTCATCGAACACCCAGAATGCATTTTCTTCTTCACTGCAAATCCCCATTGAATAAGGGCTTTGGTGAAGCATATCGATGTGGCTTCCGTTGCCTCCGGAGGGTTGGGCATAGATGGCAGAATCACTTGACCACAATGTTGGTCCTGTGAAAGGGTTACCACTTCCATGATTTGCATCATAAACCCCGGGAGATGTAGCAAAATTTCCATTATCGCTAAAAGCAATAGCAGTTGGCAGCGACATGAAATGCCAGGCATTTCCATCCTGTTGAAGTAAGGATGTTTGTCCGGGCAATCCTGCATTATTAAACTTTACAGTCTTTCCCCCATCTGAAGAAGTACTCTTTAGAATAACCCATAATTCATTGCGAGAAAGAATAGGATGAAAGTCAAGGTCGCGCGGAAAATCAATACTGTCGGAAGAATTTCCGATTACAGCTAATATAGGGGTAGCACCGATATAATCATCAATTATGTTAGGAGTCGGAGGACCTGTAGTAAAAGTTTTAGTCGTTGTATCGTTAAGCGGAATGGAATCAAGATTGCTATTAGGATTTGATACCCACATTTTAACAATACTGTTTCCGGGGAGAGAAACATTCCACGGTGTTGTATGCGTTAATACAAAAGAATCAAAAGGAGCGATAGTAATTCCTGAGAAGGTTGCATTCTGCGGACTTCCCTGGTCTACAGAATAAAATAGATCAATGGAATGAATGGTATCTGTTCCTTTGTTACTGACCCAAGTACTAAGCAGAGTGTTTCCATAAGGAATATAAATTCCATTTTTTATGTTGTAACAAGCAGCGTCATGAGACGGAGGTAATTTTGCTGTAAATGTAAAACGACTTCCGGGTGCATCACCACTTGCAGTATATCCGGAATAAACAGGGTAACCACCAATAGTTACTGTGAAATGAAAACCACCATCACCATAATCATCTACATAAATAATGTCATAACTATTTCCTTGTGTTAGACAAAAGGGGCCTTCGATAATAACAGTGTCGTTTGCATATCCACCGGGACTTTGATGATTAACTCCGCCTCCATTACAACCAACAAGAGAATTTCCCCCGGAGAAAATTGTGCCGGTACCACAATTATTTCCGGAAGGAACTAATGCCCAAAAACCTTCATAGGCATAGTCATCCGTATGAATAGTAATTAAGACTTCAATTTCGCCGGGTAAACATGCCGCTTTAGCAAACGGAGTGAAAAACAAAAAGAGGGTGAATAATGTCAATTTTAGCTTCATAGCGAGGTTGGATTTATTTCGGAAATGTAAATGTTACAAAAATAATTTAATAAAATGTCATACTTCTTCTATACTAAGCATGAAAAGTAAAAAGCAAAATTATTTTTATATTTATGGGAAATATTGAATACTACTCTTCCAGAACAAACGTCTCCATGAACTTCGTAGTATAATTTCCTTTGCGGAAATCGGCATTACGCATAAGCTGCTGGTGAAAAGGAATCGTTGTTTTAACGCCTTCCACCACGAATTCACTTAGCGCACGCTCCATAGTGTTGATAGCTTCTTCACGTGTTTGAGCAACGGTAATGAGTTTGGCAATCATGGAATCGTAATTGGGAGGAATTACATATCCTGCATAAATATGAGAATCGACACGAACACCATGACCGCCCGGTACGTGAAGTGTAGTAATTTTTCCTGGTGCGGGACGAAAGTTATTGTAAGGGTCTTCGGCATTAATTCGGCATTCTATTGCGTGCAGATTTGGAAAATAATTTTTTCCGGAAATAGGCATGCCAGCTGCTATTTTAATTTGCTCTTTTATTAAATCGTAGTTGATGACTTCTTCCGTAATCGGATGCTCTACCTGAATACGGGTATTCATCTCCATAAAATAAAAATTGCGGTGTTTGTCAACTAAAAATTCGACCGTACCAACTCCTTCGTATTTTACTGCAAGAGCTGCTTTGATGGCAGCATCACCCATTTTATCGCGAAGCTCCAGGGTCATGAAAGGAGAAGGTGTTTCTTCTATAAGTTTCTGATGTCTTCTTTGAATGGAGCAATCTCTTTCGCTCAAGTGACATGCTTTTCCGTATTGATCGCCGGCAATCTGAATCTCTATGTGTCGGGGTTCTTCAATATATTTTTCAAGATACATTCCGTCGTTACCAAAAGCTGCACCGGCTTCCTGGCGTGCAGAATCCCAGGCATTTTGAAAGTCTTCAGGCTTGTGAACAATACGCATACCACGGCCTCCTCCGCCTGCAGTTGCTTTTAAGATAACAGGATAGCCAATTCCTTTAGCATTTTTCAAAGCAGATTTAATTTCAGTTATTAAACCTTCGCTGCCGGGAATAGTAGGCACACCGGCTATTTTCATGGTGAGTTTAGCATTCGATTTATCGCCCATGCCATCAATTTGCTCGGGAGTGGCGCCAATAAATTTTATTCCATGTTCGGCACAGATTGCACTGAATTTAGAATTTTCAGAAAGAAATCCATAACCGGGATGGATGGCATCGGCATTAGTTATTTCTGCTGCTGCAATGATACGTGAAATATTCAGGTAAGAATCCTTGGCAGGAGGAGGTCCTATACAAACGGCTTCATCGGCAAAACGAACATGTAAACTGTCTTTGTCAGCAGTGCTATATACAGCAACAGTATGTATACCCATTTCTTTACAGGTACGTATAATACGCAAAGCGATTTCGCCTCTGTTGGCTATCAGGATCTTTTTAAACATATTTCAAAAATACAGGATTGAAAATTGTTGTTATACGATTCATTTTGGTTCCACAAGGAACAACGGCTGGTCGTATTCAACAGGTGTGGAATTATCTACCAATACCTTTACGATCTTCCCTTCCATCTCTGATTCTATTTCATTGAATAATTTCATTGCTTCAATAATGCATAGAACCTGACCTTGCTTTATTTCATCACCAACATTGACAAAAACAGGCTTGTCAGGTGTAGACGAACGGTAAAATGTTCCAATCATCGGTGACTTAATCGTTATGTACTTGGATTCATCAACGGACGAACTTCCACTTTCTTTAGCCGGAGCGGCAACCGGAGCAGGTAAATTATGCACCGGAGCAGCAACATGAAAGGTTTGAGGTGCATGACTTATTACAGATGATCCATGGGTTGCCTTAATTGTTATTTTGAAATCTTTTTGTTCCAGGCTTACTTCTGCAACGCCGCTGTTCTGAACAAATTTTATCAGGCTTTCAATCTCCTTAAGATTCATAGATGTATCACTTGAAGTATTACTTTTTACTGGAGTAGCTTTCCGCTTCATACAAATTTTAATTTGGTGTTAAACCGTTTTGATTTGAATCGGTTTCTAAAATCAAACCTAATGTAATTTTTAATAAACACAAAATAATAGTCTTTTTTTAAGATATTATACTGTATTACAGGTAGTTGTCATTTTGACTTCACAGCTTTGAAACAGCCTGTTTTAGGCATATTTCAAGAAAAAATGGCTTATGATAAATTTTCAGAAAAAATGTTTTTCAATTTAGAGTTCAACCAAGCATTTGAAAAACGATGTTACTTTCCATAAGCCCAACGCATCCAAACACTACCCCAGGTAAATCCACCTCCGAAAGCAGCAAGAATTATATTATCGCCTTTGTTCAACCTCGGCTCCCATTCCCACAAACAAAGTGGAATGGTAGCATTGGTTGTATTGCCATATTTTTGAATGTTCATCATTACCTTTTCCATTCCAACACCCATACGGTTTGCTGTGGCATCGATAATACGTTTATTAGCCTGATGTGGAACAAGCCAGGCAATATCTTTTGACTCGAGATGATTCCTTTCCATGATTTCAGCAGAAACATCAGCCATATTTTTCACGGCAAACTTAAAAACAGGCTGTCCTTCCTGGAAGATAAAATGCTCTTTGTCGTCAATCGTTTTATAGGAAGAAGGTTTTACCGATCCTCCCGCTTTCTGATGCAGGTAAGATCTCCCTGAACCATCGCTGCGAAGAATACTATCAATAATTCCAAAGTTATCGGTATTCGGCTCAAGTAAAACAGCTCCGGCACCATCGCCAAAAAGCACACAAGTAGTTCTGTCAGTGTAATCCACAATGCTCGACATTTTATCTGCGCCAACAATTACAACTTTTTTGTATTGACCGGATTCAATGAACTTAGATCCTGTAACTAAAGAAAACAGAAAACCGGAACACGCTGCCATGATATCATAACCAAAAGCATTTTTTGCTCCTATCTTATCGCATATAATATTAGCAGTTGCAGGAAAGAGATGATCCGGTGTTGCTGTAGCACAAATCATCATGTCAATATCCATTGGACTGATACCACGCTTGCGGCACAATTCCAATACGGCCGGAGCACCAAGATCAGAAGCTCCAAGACCTTCGCCTTTTAATATTCTTCTTTCTTTAATTCCGGTACGGGACATTATCCACTCATCGTTTGTGTCGACCATCTTCTCCAGTTCCTTATTACTAAGAATATAATCCGGTACGTAGCCACCCACTGCTGTAATTGCAGCCGTTATCTTTGACATGGTAAATTTATTTTACTGTTTCCTTGCTAAAAGCAGCAGCAATTTTTTCCGGAAGCCCGGCTTCTACAACTTCTGCTGAAAGAAGTATCATATTTTTAATGGCTTTCGCTTTGCTAATGCCATGTGCAATTATTACTGATGAATTTATGCCAAGGATAGGTGTTCCTCCGTAATCTTCATAATCGAAACGATCAAAATAAGCATCCTTAATGTTGCGCTTTTTAACCATGCTATAAAAAGATTCTGCTTCTTTCAGAATTACATTTCCGGTGAAACCGTCGCAGACAATAACATCCGCTTTATCGTTAAACAAATCCCGTCCTTCAACATTTCCAATGAAGTTTACTTCACCGCTGTCTTTAAGAAGCTGGTGTGTTTCTTTTACAAGCAGATTTCCTTTTTCATCTTCTTCACCAATGCTCATTAGAGCTACTTTGGGAGAATTTATTCGAAGAATGCTTTGCGCATAAATGGATCCCAATAAAGCAAATTGCTGAAGCACTTCAGGCTTGCAGTCTGCATTTACTCCTACATCGAGTATGAGTCCCCAGCCGCCACTCTCTTTGGGTATAAGCGAAGCAATGGCAGGACGTAAGATTCCGGAAATTGTTTTTACGCTGAACATGGAGCCGACAAGCATGGCTCCGGTATTTCCTGCCGATGCAAAAGAATCTATTGCTCCTGCCTTGAGTAATCCAAAACCTTTTGCTATGGAAGAATCTTGTTTTTGCTGAATGGCTTTCGTTGGATGATCTGCCATTTCTATTACTTCCGTACAATGTTCTATTACAAACAAGGAAGCGTCAATTTTTTCACGCTTTAGAATAGGAAGAATTAAATTTTTATCACCGATTAGTACAAGTTCTGTGCTTGCCGGTAATTGAGCACGTGCCTGAATAGCTCCCAAAACTGTTTGTTCAGGAGCAAAATCACCACCCATTATGTCAATGCCGATTCTCATGCCGAATGTTGTCTATTTGGAGAATAAAAGTAAAAAAAAAGAAAAAGCAGTTTGCCGGGAATTCACATACCCGAAACTGCATTTTGTCAAAGTTGTTATCAGGGAAAATCAGGCTTTTTCCATTTTTTCCATAACAACTTTTCCTTTGTAATAAAGTTTTCCTTCGTACCAATGTGCACGATGGAAAAGGTGTGGCTGACCGGTAGTAGGATCTGTTCCAATAGTAGGAACTTCAGCTTTCCAATGAGTTCTTCTTTTATCTCTTCTTGACCTGGAATGTCGGTGTTTTGGATTTGGCATTGCTTTATTCTATTAAAATAGTTATTTATTAATTCAGATTAATGTCTTTCAAACCGTCCCAGCGAGGATCAGTAGGGTGTTCGTTGTCGTGATTTAAATGTTTTTCAAGTTCTTTTATTACTTCAGGATCACAGGCCTGTCCGTTTTCATTTTCATCGTGAATGTTTCTCATAGGAATCATTAAGGTAATGAATTCATAGATGTATTGAGAAACGTTTATCTCATGTTCTTTGGAAGAAATCATAATTACATCTTCCGATAACTCTTCATTATGATCGCCGATTTTGACAATCAATTCATTATAACCTTCAATCTCTAATTCAAGATCCTGAAGGCATCGATCGCAGAGTACAGTTACTAAACCGTTAAAAGTAAAGTCAAGCAAAAGCATGTTGTCTTTCTTTTCAACAACAACCAATACATCGACTTCGCCTTTTTGAATAACAGATTGACCGAATTTATTAAAGAATGCGTCTGTAACCTGAAATTCGAACTCTTCTTCCTCTGACCCAAGACTGCCGAAATTTATAATATAATCGCGAGCAACACTCATAATCACCCTCTAAAATTAGGGCGACAAAGGTAAAAAAAATAAGGTATTAGGCAATATTATGCAAGGCTAAATATACGCTTTTGGTTTTTTATTAACCTCCTCTTTTGTTACATTCGCAATTCTAAAGAAAAAAAACTGCAAAATTTTATCAAATACTTGTTCTTTCCTTTGCAATGGATCTGGCGGACTATCTTCTTCGTGAATGCTGTGGTCACTTTTTTTCTTTTTTACCCTGTTTTTTTTCTGCTTCTTCTTAATCCTAAGGGTTTTCCATGGGTTTTCAGACTAAAGAATATTTGGGGTCATTGCATGACATGGCCTATGTTAATTTTTTATACTGTTGAACGTCAGTCAGTTTTAGATAAGAAACAAGCGTATGTCTTTTGCCCTAACCACACCTCCTATTTAGATATATTTCTGATTTACATGATATTACCTGTTTATTTTCATACAATGGGTAAAGCGGAATTATTAAAGATTCCTTTTTTTCGTCATTTCTTTAAAGAAATGAATATTCCCGTAAACAGAAAAAGTAAAATGGATTCTCACAGGGCATTTAACCGTGCAGCTTCTGATATTGATAAAGGAATCAGTATTGCTCTTTTCCCTGAAGGAACAATTTATAATAACGGTCCACTGCTTGGGCGTTTTAAAAATGGTCCATTCAAACTGGCAATTGAAAAGCAAATACCGATAGTGCCAATTACCTTTTTAAATAATTGGAAACTTTTACCCGACAGCTTTGAAAACAAAGCCGGTCATCCGGGAATTGCAAGAGTAATTATTCACAAACCTATTCCAACGGAAGGAATGACAGAAGATGATCTTGAAAAATTAAAATCAACTGTTTATGATATCATTCGTAAACCACTGGAAGAAAAGTATCCTGATTTTTTTAAAAAAGAAATAAAACAGGAGCAACCGTAGATAATTATTTGTCTATGATTTTTCAGCAAAACTCATCGAAAGCCATTTTCAAATTTTCGGCAATCATTTCAGCACTTCTTCCTTCTATGTGATGTCTTTCAAGAAAGTGTACAAGTTTTCCGTCTTTAAATAATGCAATGGCAGGAGAAGAGGGTGGATAAGGCAATGTATATTTTCTCGCCTGTGAAGTAGCTTCTAAGTCCTGACCGGCAAAAACAGTAGTAAGCATTTCAGGTTTCTTTCCATCGTTTAATGCTAACTTAACTCCCGGACGTGCAGCTCCTGCAGCACAACCGCAAACGGAATTCATGACTAAAAGAAGGGTTCCTTTTTGATTGGGGATGGTTTGATCAACGTCCTCAGCTGTTTTTAACTCTTTAAAACCGGCCGATGTGAGATCCAAACGCATTGGAGTACATATATATTCAGGATATGGCATTGTATTGATTTAATTATGAATTAACAGTGCAAAATTACGTAGTTTATATGAGAAAATACAATCTTAAATTGGTTTGAAACGCACTTTCTTCTTTTAGTTAATAGCCAATATACTTTTTCCTTACAATTGAAAGATAGCATCCTTTATTAGCAAAACACGGTTCGTTTTTGGGATAATTTGCATTCAGATCCACCAAACATGAATACACGAATCCTTGTTCTTTTATTTATCTGCTTATATATAACTCCCACATCTACTATAAAGGCTCAAAATGTGACTGATAATCAGGTTTATCGGGTTACTGCCTTTAAAAAAGGCAATAATGCAATTACGAGTGTTTCCAATTATGCAGAGGTTATTCCACCTCTTTCTATCTACATCCCTTCAGCTTTTACTCCCAACAACGATGGCATTAACGATACTTTCGGAGTGAAAGGAGAAGGAATATCTAGTTTTCAAATATATATTTATAATCGCTGGGGTGAGGTAGTTTTTGAGTCTAGCAATCCTAAACAGCAATGGGACGGCACTGTCAAAGGAAGAAAACAAGAACAAGGAGCATATGTCTATAAAGTATTTGCTTCCGGTTTCGACAAAGGTAAAACAGGACTCGTTTCTCTTGTTTACTAATGTTAAATTAAGTCGTTTTTAAAAGCAGGATTTTTACCTTAAGCCTCTTAGAATTTCGGTGCAGCGAAATTTCTTTCACTAATTTTTCAAGCTGACTTTTCAACAATTCACAGCTAATCGATTGTTGATTTTGCACGATTAACTTTTAACTTTATTAATACTTTTACGGGAAATATAATTTCCCTATGAGTTCCAATGCAAGATATTCTGTCGTTATGCTCGTTGATGATAACGAACTGGATAATTTTATCAATAAAAAACTTTTGGAAAATGAGAAGTTTGCAGATACT
>JAYURB010000640.1:0-2292 GCA_043756425.1 Bacteroidota bacterium | reverse complement strand
TGGGGAAAGACCTTTATAAAATGTTTAAGTGGATAAATGAAAACGATGCAATCTTTATGAAAGACTTAGAACTATTTAAAAAAGAAAACCCTAATCTCTTAAGTCTTAGACAATGGATAAAATTAAATTTCAAAACCCTTAATTAAAACTGTATGACGGAACTAATCCCTTTCGGTAAATCCCTTTTCCTCGCGGTCTTTAATGCAGGGAGTATGACGACCCTGCAAATTCATCATTATGGAATTTATCTCTTTTTTTGGCAGAGAAACATTTAAAGAGTATTTGCAAGCTAACAACAAATCCGCACGTATTCCTTCCATACTTCCTGCAATGCTACTTTTATTTGTGAATATTATTTTATTATTTGCACGACCGCAATTCATATCAGAAGCCGTAGTCCTTTTATTCCTTGTATTAAATATTATCGCTTTGATTTCAACTTTTACATGGCAAAGAAAACTTCAGGGTCAAATGGCAATCACAGGTTATGACGAAAATAAAATAAATCTTCTGCTTTCTACGAATTGGCTCCGGACAATTGTGTTTTTATTACAGGCGATAATTGCTGTATCAATTACAATGCAAGCGTTAAAACCATAATGCTTAATAAGAAAAGTATAACAGCCGCTAATAATTAAGACTTCATGTGGCCGGAACGACCAAACAAGAAGTCGACGTTGCACTGCCTGCCCCGTTTTTACAGGGAAACCCCGGCTGAGCGGTGGCCTACATTATGGGAATTGAATTTCGTTCTTGCTGTTTTGTAGAGTAAAGCTCAGTCAGAATTAACTTCGGCATTAATGGTGCGAGAGAAAAATAATTTTATTAATCACAGTGTTTATGAAAAAGTATTCGAATATATAATTATTTTACCATTGTTTTTAATACAAGACAATATATTTTCACCTCGTCAGGTAAGTGTTTTTTTAAATGAGTGACTTGTAAATTATCCCAATAAGAAATTGCCGGTGGTTCCCGCTTTGGTTTTTCTAAAAACTCTTTAGTGACCATCCTCCCCTACTTACAATACGGACATTGATAAAGCAGGAAGATCGATGGATCGCTTGGCAAGACCGATCAGCTTTAAATAAAACCGCAAACCATAAACTGTGTGTTTAAAGCTTGATCGCGATGGAGAAGCCGCAGAGCCTGCCAGTTTTCCCAGATAATCCTGAATTTATTCCGGGTCCAGATGTTCCGGCATACAACCGAAATGAAGACTTACAGCTGCAATCCGCGTAGAATAATTTTTTAAAGTACTTTCACTTCGATTGGTGATGGCAACCTGTTGAATTAATTTTTCAAAAGCGATTTTGAATCCTTCTACATGGTTGCACGTTTCAGCAATAATGGTTAATTGTTTTTTTTCATGACATTAAGTTTTAAATTACATCCATGAAAGTAAACATTGCAAAGCTAAGCCGGCTAAAGCGGGGGTTTTGTGCAACATGGTATTGTCACAACACATTTTTTCTCTTTTAATTTTTTATCTTTGGTAAAAAAATGTGCTGCGGCAATACCTGATACGTTAGTCATAATTCAATGAAATATATCTTAATTATTGTTTTTATTTCTCTGTATAGTGCTCTAATAGTCACTTGTCAAACGCTTGATAGTTCATTTTATTTTGGAATTAAGAAATTGGACGCAACGGCTCAATTGCATCATGAAAAAAAATATTTTGGAAATGGAAATCTAATGTATGAAGGTTGGTGCCAGATAATTCCACTTAATCCATTTGACTATCCTGACATAGATTTAAGAAATTTTGATTCGGCAGATATTCAAATTGGGTTATGGAAATATTATTACAAAGATGAGATATTAAGAGTGACATCTAATTATTCAATAAGTGGCAAAGATACCTCTTATGAAAAAGGATTTGATAAAAAAGGTAAAATTAAATACGAAAACAAATATATTATGAAACAACCATTGCCGGTAGATAAACATGGTTCTTATAATAAAATTGCTGCAGGAATAAACGAATTTGAATATTTCACTTTTAAAAAATATTTTCAAGGAGTTATTATATTATTGGGCAGCTTCTCTTCAGGGAAAAAAAATGGTGAATGGAAATGGTTCGACCAAAAAGGAACCTTAAAGAAAACTTTTGTATATCATAATGGACTAATTATCTCTAGGATTAAAAACTGAACATGCCACTATTATTAGCATTGGCGCCATACTTTATTTCTCTAATTGTTTATATTTGTAATAAAACACGGCGTCAATGCTCAGATATTAGGCCTAATGCTTAGAGCCATTCAAATTTGTTAGGATTTTTGTATA
>JAYURB010000639.1:0-13561 GCA_043756425.1 Bacteroidota bacterium | reverse complement strand
CTTGCCAATGAAAAACCACTCCTGATAGCAATAAATGGCAATACATTTTTCCCTGCATTTTCAGGCAATCCATACAGTAATTTACCCGACAGTACCGGTAAATTAGTAAAGACATTATCAAACAATATTGATTGGAAAAAAATAAAAGCTGAAACAAAAATATTTCCACCCGTTTCATGGTCTCCTCTAAAAAGCGATCTTACCAATTCATTTGTTTCTCCATTGGATGAACAATATTTTCAAAACACTATTAATAAGAATGAAAAACTCCCCTTCCGCCATCGTCATTTTCTTGGAACCGGAAAAACAGGCAATGACGTTCTCGCTTCTTTAATCCACGGATGCAGAACTTCTTTGCTTATAGGATTTTGTTCAACTTTAATTGCCATTTTAATAGGAATATGTTTGGGTGGTATGGCCGGCTATTTTGGCGATGAACAATTAAAAATTAGCAGAGGGAGTTTTTTACTATCTATTATTTTAATACTTCCCTCCTGGTTTTACGCATTTTACCTAAGACAAGAAATCTTAAAGAATAGTTTTTCCTATTCAATGCTTTTCGGAATGGTCCATTTGACGATTAGCATTATTTTATTTCTTTGTCTCATCCTATGGCCTCTATTGCTCCGTTTCTCCTTCTCTTCATTTCTTCAAAAAAAAATACCAATGCCTGTTGATGGACTCATTTCCCGGACACTGGAAATATTTCTTTCTTTACCCAGGCTTATTTTAATTCTGACACTGGCTGCAATAACAAAGCCTTCTGTAGCATCACTCATCCTAATTATTGGATTAACTTCCTGGACAGAAACTGCACGCATGATAAGAGCTCAATTTTTATCACTTCGGGAAATGAATTACATAGCTGCTGCAAAAACAGTTGGTAATAGTACTTTTAGAATATTATTTATCCATCTTCTTCCTAATGCAATTTCACAAGTAATCGTATTGGGAATTTTTGGAATGGCCTCGGCAATTCTTATGGAAACTGGATTATCTTTCCTTGGTGCCGGCGTTCCTGTAGAAACTCCTACCTGGGGAAACCTTATGTTTCAGGCAAGGGAAAACTATCAGGCATGGTGGCTGGTTATTTTTTCAGGTGCTGCTATTTTCTTCCTATTGATTTCGTTGAATAGTTTAGGAAACAGGATTAAGCAGCTTAAAAAAAATGCCGTTTTATTTAACAAACTTTAACCTGCGAGTTCATTTTTGCTTAATGAAAAATGTAATAAAATTGCATTCTTAAAATTTTCAAATAATATCATTTATTAATATTAATTTCGAATAGCAGTCGAAACTAACATACACTAATTCAATTATTTACATCTAACTCAATTTAACTATAATGGAAATCAGAGAAATTAATGAAAGAATTCAACAAGAATCTGCTTTTGTTGATCTAATTACCATGGAGCTAAGCAAGGTCATTGTCGGACAAAAGTACATGACTGAACGTTTACTTATTGGTCTATTGGCTAATGGACATATTCTGCTAGAAGGTGTTCCCGGACTGGCTAAAACCCTTGCCATTAAATCGTTGGCCTCTGCAATACATGCCAATTTCAGCCGAATTCAGTTTACCCCTGATCTTTTACCCGCTGATTTAATTGGTACAACAATTTACAGCCAAAAGCAGGAAACTTTTTCCGTTCGAAAAGGACCCATTTTTGCTAATTTCATTCTTGCTGATGAAATTAACCGGGCTCCGGCAAAAGTGCAAAGTGCTTTGCTCGAAGCCATGCAGGAAAGACAGGTTACAATTGGCGATACAACATTTAAACTTGAAGAACCTTTTCTTGTTCTTGCCACTCAAAATCCAATTGAACAGGAAGGAACCTATCCACTCCCTGAAGCACAAGTCGATCGATTCATGCTTAAAATAGTAATTGGCTATCCAACAAAAGAAGAAGAAAAATTAATTATAAGACAAAACATTAGCTTATCCGGACCAAAGATTTCTCCCATAATTCAAACTGCTGATATACTTAAAGCTCGTTCAATGGTTAGAGAAGTATATATGGATGAGAAAATAGAAAAATACATTGTTGATATTGTTTTTGCCAGCCGTTCTCCTAAAGAATATAATTTATCCAGACTAGAGCAACTTATCAGCTACGGTGGTTCACCTCGTGCCAGCATTAATCTTGCCCTGGCTTCTAAAGCTTATGCTTTCATTAAAAGAAGAGGTTATGTTATTCCGGAAGATGTTCGGGCTGTATGCCATGATGTAATGCGCCATCGTATTGGAATTACTTATGAAGCAGAAGCCGAAAATGTTACCAGTGAAACTATCGTTAATGAAATTCTTAATTCTGTTGAAGTCCCTTAGACCTGACCTAATTTACATCGAACACAGGTAATACTTTGCTCGTCGGAAATTTGACGTCAACTTAATCCCAAATGGAAACAAAAGAACTTCTAAAGAAAGTCAAAAAAATAGAAATTAAAACCCGCGGTTTGTCTTCGCATATTTTTTCAGGCGAATACCACAGTGCGTTTAAAGGCCGCGGTATGGCGTTTAGTGAAGTAAGAGAATATATGCCCGGGGATGACATTCGATCCATTGACTGGAATGTAACTGCTCGTTTTGGACATCCCTTTGTGAAAGTCTTTGAGGAAGAAAGAGAACTCACTGTAATGCTTGTTGTTGACGTAAGTGCCTCCGGTTCGTTCGGAACTAGAATGCAATTCAAAAAAGATTTGATGACGGAACTTTGTGCCGTTATTTCATTTTCTGCCATTCAGAATAACGATAAAATAGGTTTGATTTTTTTCAGCGATAAAATAGAAAAATTTATTCCTCCCAAAAAAGGAAAAACCCATATTCTGCGTATAATACGAGAGCTGATCGAATTCAAACCTTCCCACACCAAAACCAACCTAAGCGAAGGACTGAAATACGTAAGAAATGTAATTAAAAAACGATCCATATGCTTCGTCATTTCAGATTTCCAGGATCCTGCATTTGAAGACTCACTGAAACTGGCTAATAAAAAACATGATGTTGTAGCTTTACAGATTTACGATCAACGTGAAACTGAATTACCCGATTCAGGATTGCTGCGTTTAACTGATGCTGAAACCGGCGAGCTATTGTTAATTGATACAGGAGATAAAAAAATAAGGGAAACCTTTAAAAATAACTGGAAGAAACATGAAAAAAATCTGAAAGATGTTTTTGCCCGCTGCGGGGTTGACAAAGCCACTATCAGAACTGATGAATCGTATGTAAAACCACTCATGCTTCTATTCAAAAACCGAGGAAGTAAAAAATAATAGTATTCTTAATGAATAGCTTTTTTAAATACACATTGTTGTTGAAAATAATAAAACAATTGCTTAACCAATCCGGAATAGCATTTGTATGCTTGTTTATTATATTTTCCGCGGCAACATCGGCACTCGCACAATCTGTCAAAGTATCCGCAAAAACAGATACCAGCCAAATTCGAATAGGAGAACAATTTCACCTGAATCTTTATGCTACTGTCCCTCCCGGTATCGGTGTAGGCTTTCCGCTTCTACCGGACACCTTCAATAAATTTGAAATAGTAAATAAAACCGGCATCGATACGCTGCCTTCCAAGGATACAACAAGCCTCACCCTGCATCAACAGTTTACAATTACAAATTTTGACTCCGGATTTTTTGTGCTTCCGCCTTTTCCTTTTACTATTTCTGAATCGAAAGAAAAAACAGATACTATTCTTACAGAAGCTTTATTGATAAGTGTAATAACTGTTCCTGTTGATACTACAAAAGAAATCCGTGCCATTAAAAACATCCTCGATGTTCCTTTTCCATGGCAAGACTACCTTATTTACCTGCTGATTGCACAAGTTATTACACTTGTTGTTATGATTCTCTATAAACTATTGAAGAAAAAGAAAGTTATTGCCATAAAACCTAAAATTCCATTAAGACCTGCTCATGAGCTAGCTCTTGAAGGCCTAAAAAGAATTGAAGCAGAAAAAATATGGCAACAGGGATTTACCAAAAAATATTTCAGTGAATTAACAGATGTAATTCGACAGTATATTGAAAGACGTTTTTCCATAAATGCTATGGAACAAACTACTGATGAAATATTACGTCACTTTCATGCAGGCATAGTTAGAGACGAAGAAAAAGAAAAGTTGCGTTTTATTTTAATTCAAGCAGATATGGTAAAATTTGCAAAAGCACTTTCTCTGCCTTCGGAAAATGAAACAGCCATGGCTTTTGCTTATGATTTTGTTAATGTAACTCGTCCGGTTATTAAAGAGGATATAGAAAAACAGGAGGTACAATCATGATGCCCGGTATTACGTTTGCTCAGCCAATATTTTTCTGGTTTCTTGCTCTTATTCCATTGATGGTAGCGTTTTACGTTTTTTACCTGAGGAAAAAAACATCGCCATTGCAATTTTCAAGTCTGCGCAATTTTACCGGAATTAAACCGTCTTTCAGAAAACGCATCAGGCTGCTGCCTTTCATTCTTAAACTTTTAGCTTTCACAATGGCCGTTGTTGCTCTTGCAAGACCGCAATCTTCAACCAGCGGACAAAATGTTACCACTGAAGGGATAGACATTATGATGGCTCTCGATATATCGAGCAGTATGCTTGCTGAGGATTTAAAACCAAACAGGATAGAAGCAGCTAAAAAAGTCGCTGAAGATTTCATAAACAGCCGCCCAAACGACAGAATAGGACTTGTCGTTTTCGGTGGTGAAAGTTTTACGCAATGTCCGTTAACTACCGATCATGCAGTTTTAAAAAACTTGTTCACCGGTATTCAATCCGGCTTGCTTGCTGATGGCACTGCCATCGGCGAAGGACTTGCTACTGCCGTTAATCGTATTCGTAAAAGCACTGCTAAGAGCAAGGTTATTATCCTTCTTACAGATGGCGTTAATAATATTGGAGCCATTGCACCTGAAACTGCAGGCGAAATTGCAAAAACATTTGGCATTCGTGTCTATACCATCGGTGTGGGAACAAAAGGGATGGCTCCATATCCATTTAAAACTCCTTTTGGTATTCAATATCAAAATATGGAAGTACAGATTGATGAAAAAGTATTGCAACAAATTTCCGATGAAACCGATGGCAGATATTTTCGTGCAACCAACACTTCCAAGTTAAAAGCCATCTATGAATCAATCGACAAACTCGAGAAAACAAAAATCGCAGTAACCGAATTCAGAAACCATATAGAAGAATTTTATCCGTGGCTTCTGGCAGCATTACTTTTCCTGCTGGCTGATGTAATCCTTCGTTTCACAGTTTTTAAAAGTATCCCCTGATGTTTCGATTTGCACACCCTGAATATTTGTATGGCCTGGCAATCTTGCCGGTAGTGCTTATTTTATTCCTCCTCATGCAAGCCTGGAAAAAGAAAGCACGCCGCCGCCTTGGCGATAAAAATCTGATCGATCTGCTTTCCGAAAATTATTCCGGGACTAAACCGTTGTTAAAAATAATACTTTTACTATCCGGCATAGCCTTACTTAATATTGCCTTGGCCAATCCGCAAATAGGAACACGTCTGGAAGAGGTAAAACGGGAAGGAGTTGATATAATTATTGCACTCGATGTATCAAACAGTATGAAGGCAGAAGACATTCGCCCTTCACGCCTTGAAAGATCTAAATTGGCAATAAGCAGGCTGATTGATAATTTGGAAAATGACAGAATCGGCCTGATTGTTTTTGCCGGTCAGGCATATGTTCAGCTTCCTATTACCACTGACTATGCAGCAGCTAAGTTATTCCTTTCAACCATTGAACCGGAAATGATTCCAACTCAGGGAACCTGCATTGGATGCGCCATTGATTTAGCTCAAAAATCATTTGTGGGGACTGACAACAAACATAAAGCCCTTATCATTATTACAGACGGTGAAAATCACGAAGAAGATGCAGTTGAATCAGCAAAAAAAGCAAGTGAAACAGGAATAGTAATTCATACCATTGGAATGGGATCGATAAACGGCTCTCCAATTCCCGTTTATAGAAATGGTGTACAGGTAGATTTTCTTAAAGATCACAACGGCAATACCGTAATTACAAAACTGGAAACTCTTACGCTGGAGAGAATTGCAGCCGAAGGGAAAGGGATTTTTGTTCAGGCCTCCAACAACGACGATGGTTTAACAGCCATACAGACTCAGATTAATAAAATGGAAAAAAAATCATTCGGCAGCAAACAGTTTACAGGCTACGAAGACAGGTTTCAGTATTTCCTTGCGGCAGGTTTGTTACTTTTGTTATTAGAATTTTCACTGTCAGAAAGAAAAAGCAAATTCATTCAACGCTTAAATTTATTTAATGAAAGTAAACAATCTTGAAATGAATAACCGATGAAAAACTTAAATAAAACGATTGTAATATTGCGCAATGCATTTCCAAAAGGACTAATCACCTTTGTGCTTTTTCTCCTTGCACATTATCCATCTTCGGCTCAATCTTCCGGCAAATTAATTAAAGAAGGAAACAAACAATATCAGCAAAAAAAATACACGGAAGCTGAAATTGATTATAGAAAATCATTGGAAAAAAAAGATAATCCATTTATAGGAAACTATAATCTCGGAAACACCTATTATCAGCAGGGAAAATATGAAGAAGCGAAACAACAATATGAAATTGCGGGAGGAATAAAATCAACATCCAAAGAAAATCTCGAAAGCAATTATCACAACCTTGGCAATGCGCTGCTCAAAAATAAAAAATATGAAGAAAGTATTCAGGCTTACAAAGAGGCCTTGAAATTAAATCCCACGGACAATGATACACGTTACAATTTAGCCTATGCTAAATCCATGCTGCAGCAGCAACAACAGCAGCAGCAAAAAAACGACAAGAATAAAGACAAAGACCAACAAAATAAAGACCAGCAAAGTAAAGATCAGCAGCAAAAAGACGACAAACAAAAGCAAGAAGAACAAAAGAAAGAACAACAACAGCAGGATGATAAGAAGCAGGCGCAGCAGAATCCTAAAGATAAAATCTCCAAAGAAGATGCTGAAAAAATTCTTCAGGCTTTAAACAATGAAGAAAAAAAGACGCAAAAAAAATTAAGCGTAAAAGAACAAACAAGGGTAGCGATAGAAAAAGAATGGTAATATTACGTATTGATATATTTAAAATAATTTCTAATTTTATAGAAATGAAAAGCAAAATTTCTAAATACAAGACTATTCTTTGTCTTTTATTATTTGCCGCAATTTCTGTAAGTAATAGTCTGGCGCAGGAGTTTACTGCAACGGTATCATCTCCTGCAGTTTCAGTTGGGGATCAGGTTCAGATAACATTCAGTCTTAATGCCAACGGAAAAAATTTCAGAGCTCCGTCTTTTCCGGATTTCAATGTACTGATGGGTCCCAATCAAAGTACTCAGATGCAGATTATCAACGGTTCTGTTTCTCAAACATTGACTTTTACATATGTCCTGCAAGCCATTAAAGAAGGGACATTTAAAATCGGTAGTGCAGAAATCTATGCAGGTAATACAAAGTTTCTCTCCAATCCAATTAGCATCATTGTTTCCAAAGCTTCTAAACAACAAAGCAGTGCTGCACAGGGACAAGGTGGAAGCAACCCTTCTGCAAGTGTTGAAGGCGGAAAAAATGTTTTTATTAAAGCGAAAATTGACAAGAGCAATGTATATCAGGGTGAAGGAATTTCCGTTACTTACAAGCTGTATACCAAGGTGACTTTGTTGAATTATTCAGTTAACAAACTCCCCTCTTTCAATGGTTTCTGGAGCCAGGAGATTAATATGCCGCAGCAACTGGAATTCAGAAATGAAAACATTGATGGAGTAAACTTTAAAGTTGCAGATATTAAGAAAGTAATTCTTTTCCCTCAGCGAACTGGTGCACTTAGCATTGATCCAATGGAAGGTGAAGTAGTGGCTCGCGTTCAGGTCAAGCGCCAACAGCAACAGCAACAGAAAAGCAACGATCCTTTTGACCAGTTTTTTAACGATCCGTTCTTCAGTAATCCATTTTTCAACAATAATGTACAGGATATAAAGGTTACACTCAAGAGCGATGCTATTAAAGTTAATGTGCGCGATCTTCCATCAGGTGCCCCGGCAGGATTTACAGGCGCTGTTGGAAAATTCACCTGCGATATTTCACTCGATAAAAAAGAAATAAAAGCTCACGATGCCGTAAACCTTAAAATAAAAATTTCCGGAAAAGGTAACATACGTTTGATAGATGCACCAAAGATTGAATTCCCTCCTGATTTCGAAACCTATGATCCAAAAGAAAACGTTTCAGCCAATGCAACTGCGGGGGGCGTAACGGGAACAAAAACTTTTGAATTCCTGCTAATCCCGCGTAACGCAGGTAATTATAAAATTAATGTAACTCCTTTTTCTTTTTTCGACCTTGAAAGCAAACGATACCAGACAATTCCTTCCTCTGAATTGACGTTGAAAGTTGGCAGAGGCAATGAGACTGAAACAACTGTTATTTCTGGTGCCAGCCAGACAGACGTTCAGATGCTTGGAAAAGATATTCGCTTTATTAAGACTAAGGATCCTGAATTTAGCAGTGATTCAGAATTGCTATTCAATACACCACTTTTTTACTCTATGGTAATTACTCCTGCACTCTTATTTGTAGGATTGATATTTTTTAAGCGTAAAAAAGAAGCCATGGCCGGCAATGTAAAACTCATTCGTAGTCAACGTGCCAATAAAGTTGCCATGAAACGTCTTAGCGCGGCAAAAAAATATCTTTCGTCGAATGAAAGAGAAAAATTTCTTGATGAAATGTTCCGGGCACTATGGGGCTTTATCAGTGATAAATTTCAAATACCTGTTTCCGATCTTTCCAAAGAATCAGCAGCCCTTGCACTGCAGCAAAGAAATGTTCCCGAGCCTCTTATTAATCAATTCACTGAAACAGTTGATCATTGTGAGTTCGCCAGATTTGCAGGTGGATTGGCGGAAAGCAATGAATCAATATACAATAAAGGAATCGATGTTATTTCCCGCCTTGAAAGCACATTAGGATAAAAAAATATGAAAAAAGCTGCCTCCCTTCTGTTTATGCTTATTCTCTTTTTTTCAGGATTTGCAAATTCCGCTGAAAAGAATCCCCTAAATACGTATCATGAAGCAAACATGGCATACCAGAAACTGGATTTTGAAAAAAGCATTAAACTCTATGAAGAGTTAATTCAAAACAAAAATATTTCTGCAAGCATCTATTATAATCTGGGAAATGCATATTTCAAAAACGGAAATTTTTCAAAAGCCATTCTTAACTACGAACGTGCACTTAAAATTACACCCGATGATGAAGAAGTAAATTTTAATTTAAAGATTGCTTCACTCAAAGTTGTCGATAAAATGGAAAGTGTACCGGAAATATTTTATAAGAAATGGATTAACAAATTCGCTACGTTCCTTTCCGCTAAAACCTGGACCATGCTTTTTATTTTACTCATCTGGTTTTTATTCATGGCAGCATCTTTTTATTTTATCAGCAGAAGTGTTCAGATAAAAAAAATATCGTTTGTATTAATGCTTGTGCTTTTATTCATTTCCGTTAGCACAGGAATAATTGCTGCCCGAAGCAATGCAATAACCTATATAGATAAAAAAGGTATTATTATGTCTTCGTCAGTATATGTAAAAAGCTCGCCTGATGAAAAGGGAAATGATCTCTTTATCCTTCACGAAGGAACCAAGGTCGAAATACTTGACAATCTTAACAACTGGAATAAAATACGCATAGCCAATGGTGGTGTAGGCTGGATGCCGGCAGACGACCTGACCATTATCTAATGAGAAAAATCGGCTTGCTTAGCGATACACACAGTTACCTCGATGAAAATATTTTCAAACATTTTCAAAACTGTGACGAAATATGGCATGCCGGTGATTTTGGTGATGAAAAAGTTTCTGACAAACTAGCAGGTTTTAAAACTTTACTCGGTGTGCATGGAAACATTGATGGTACAGCAATTCGCTCCATACATCCACAAGATCAGTTTTTCGAATGTGAAGGGGTAAAAGTCTTAATTACACATATAGGCGGTTATCCGGGAAATTATTTTCCTGAAGCGGAGAAAAAAATACAAAGCTTAAATCCGGATTTATTTATTTGCGGGCATTCGCATATATTAAAAGTAATGCCCGATAAGAAAAACAAACTGCTTCACATGAATCCCGGAGCAGCAGGCAAACATGGCTTTCATAAAATCAGAACAATACTTCGCTTTGAGATTGACAAAGGAAAAATCTCCGGACTGGAAGCTATTGAGCTCGGACTTCGTTCAGAGATTACTGATTTACCTTAACCTATCGGCAGATTTAACAAGATTTTCGTCACGTTTAATATTCCGAATAGCCAGGTAAATTACTAAAATCTGTATCAATGGAAAATAACTGCCATAGAGGTAATGAACTTTCTGATTCATGCTGGATGACATCGTATCAGCTACGAAAAACAAAAGGCCTATTAAAACACATGTCAATAATAGGCTAAGGTTACAAATTCTGATCTGAAGGTTCCTGTTCTTAAATAAGAAAATAGCAATTAAACAGAATATCCCAACCACACCATTTATTATAGCAAGTATGGCACTGGATGAAATCGTAAAACGGTTAATTTCAGTAGTGTTTGCAGCCAATGATTGCAATTCATAAACAGGTAAATAAAGTAGCAAAACGCTTAAAAGCACCGATAATAAAAGGAAAATGGTTTGTATCCTTTGGATCATAAAATTAGGTTTATGGGTCAAATTTCGCTGATTTATTTACAGGAAACAATAAATAACATTAAAGAGTATAATGGATCGTTTGAATTAAAGCCTCTACTTTCCTCAATTAGTATTAATTGACTGATAAATGGGCTCAAAGAGTCCTAAATTAACTTCCCAAAAACCTGACTATTTAGTATTTGTGAACAGTCCTTCCGCCCTTATCATCTTATATTGTCCATAATAAAATGCAAAAAGATAGTTGTCCTTTAAAATAATTTATTGTTTTTTTGAATAATTCAAAAATATTAATTATACTTGCAATGAATTTTAAATCCGTTCTGGATTTTTTACCAGCTGAGGCACTAACAGCCTCTTCCAGTTCTCAATCAAACACCTTAATAATTATTTCCTTTACATAAAAGCACTATTCTTAAAGTTGCTATAATTAATAAAAGTCTGTTTTTACAGCATTTTAAAACCCCAAATTATTTTTCATGTACGATATTCTTGAATTAAATGACAAACTCTTAAATGAGTTAAAAGAAATTGCGCGATTAATGAGCATCGCAAATTATGATGAACTCCGTAAACAGGAATTAATCTACAAAATCCTCGATCAACAGGCTCTGAACCCCACAGCCAGTAACAGCATCAGGGAATCACTTTCAACTAAATTTTCTAATGCTTCCCCGAAGGTTGAATTTAAAGAAGCTGAGGTCAGGGTAGAAAAAAGTGAATCCGCTTCTTCTGCACGTCCGAAAAGAAAAAGGGTTATTCCCGGCGAAGAACCTGAAGCAAAGAAAGCACCTGTCGTTCTTGAACCAAGCATAAAAATACCATCGGTTCGCACGGCTCCACCACCAAAACCTATTTCGCCTCCCCCTATTGAAAGAATAAGTGCTCCCGAACAACCTGTCAGGTCATACAATAAACCTGAAAACGACAGGTTTAATAGTCCAAGTCCCGTTCAAAATCAGAACCAGAATCAGAACCAAAATCAGAACCAGTTTAATTCAGGCTTTAAACCCCGTCATCAGATGGCAGCTCCTGAGCCGCCAATTGATCCGGATTCATTAATTCCTGCTGAAGGTGTGCTTGAAATTATGCCCGATGGTTTCGGATTTTTGAGATCAAGTGATTTTAACTACCTAACATCTCCGGATGATATGTACGTTTCACAAGCACAAATAAAATCGTTCGGATTAAAAACCGGTGATACAGTTAAAGGTGATGTTCGTCCTCCAAGAGACGGTGAAAAATATTTTCCGCTTGTAAGAGTTGAATTCATAAACGGTCATGATCCTGTTATTGTTAGAGATCGTATTCACTTCGATTTCCTTACACCACTTTTTCCTCATGAGAAACTGAATCTCTCCGGCGACAAAGCAAGTTATTCGACACGCATAATGGATATGTTTACGCCAATAGGTAAAGGTCAGCGTGGACTTATAGTTGCTCAGCCAAAGACCGGTAAAACAATGCTTCTGAAAGATGTGGCCAATGCCATTGCAGCGAACCACCCGGAAGTATATATGATTATCCTTTTGATTGACGAACGTCCGGAAGAGGTAACCGATATGGCAAGAAGCGTTAAAGCAGAAGTAGTTGCTTCAACCTTTGATGAACCGGCAGAGAGACACGTAAAAATAGCAAACATCGTTCTTGAAAAAGCCAAACGTATGGTTGAATGCGGACACGATGTGGTAATTCTATTAGATTCTATTACTCGCCTTGCCCGCGCTTACAATACAGTTGCTCCTGCCAGCGGTAAAGTACTTTCCGGTGGCGTTGAAGCTAATGCTTTGCATAAACCAAAACGTTTCTTCGGTTCAGCAAGAAAAATAGAAAATGGCGGAAGTCTTACCATCATTGCTACTGCTTTGATTGATACTGGTTCAAGAATGGATGAAGTAATCTTCGAAGAATTCAAAGGAACCGGTAATATGGAATTGCAGCTTGACAGAAAGCTTTCCAACAAACGTTTATTCCCTTCTATAGATCTAGTTGCATCCAGCACGCGTCGTGAAGATATGCTACTCGATAAAGAAATGTTACAGCGTATGTGGATTTTAAGAAATCACCTGGCCGATATGAATCCATTGGAAGCTATGGAATTTATTCTTGACAGAATCCGCGGCACAAAATCCAATGAAGAGTTTTTAGTTTCTATGAACGGATAAGAATTAGACAATAACTTTTATTTTAAAGTTGAATGTGATTCTTGGCGCATCATAGCGGTCAACTCTTCCAAAAGGTTGAAGTGTAATATTATTTTAAAACAACTTTTGCATTACCATGAACTTCTCCTTCGATATTTATTAAATACATTCCCTGAGATAAACCTGACGTACTTAAAAACGAATAATTAATCCCTTCGTCAATCAAAATTTCCTGCTTCCTTAAAGATAATAAAAATTAAAACTGACGTGCAGTGATTTGCAATCCTGCACTCTATAACTAAGGGTTTGTAATCCGTAAAGTAGAATCTTGAGCGCAGTGGGTTCCTTCCTAAAGATATTAATATTCCACAACTAAATGTTCCATCTTATTTAATAAATACTTTTCCCCTTCCAATTCCCTTTCCTGCCACATTTATAAAATACATCCCCTCTGCCAAAGTAGGTAAACTTATAGCTGCGTAATTAATCCCTTCCTGAAATTTAATTTCCTTTTCAAGAATATTCTCTCCAAGTGTATTTGAAAGTGTAATTTGTGATGCGCCGGAGTGTTTTGAAAAGAACCTAAGGATTAATTGATCGCCGTTTTGGAATGTAGTAAAATCTGTTAATTGATTTTCCGGTGTTTGAATACCTAAGGTTGGCGGGGAGAGTTTTACAACCCAGACGTCTTCAT
>JAYURB010000638.1:0-5264 GCA_043756425.1 Bacteroidota bacterium | reverse complement strand
TTCCCATTAAGTATTAACTGACTTTTGTAATCCATATAAAAAGCATTGAAGGCACATGATAATTTTCCCGAATTGTAACGCAAACCCGATTCATAATCAATCATACTTTCAGGCTCAGGATGAAAGGGTGGAAAAGAGCTCACATAATCATCTCTTACGGGTTCTTTATGTCCCACACCCGCTGAGATATACGCCTGTATAGAAGGCGTTAGCAGATAATTAAATCCTGCTTTTGGATTAAAGAAAAATAAATTTACTTTTTGCAGGTTGCTAAAATAAAAAGGGATTATTCCCGGATACGTGTAAGCGTAACTTACAACTCTTTCCTGCGCATCAAAATACAATTTCATCTTCTCACTTGCAGAAAATTCGCCCCGGATAAATACATTAGCATCGGTTTTATCTGCATCATCGGAATAATATTGGTAAGGGTACTTTTGTTCCATCGGTACCAGGGAGGAAATAACTTTTCCAAAATGTTTTCCTGAATAGATAATTGCTGCACCACCGGCAATCAGATTCCATTTACTTTTTTCAAGATTAACGGACCAAGTCAGTCCGTAAAAATCATTCGAAAGCCATAATTGCCTTATGAGATCGGTCTTTTTAGTAATTGTATCGGAAGCATTGGAAAGGGTGAGTGAATAATCGGAAAAACTTTCGCCTGATTTATATTCTTCATAATAACCCTTTCCTTTGGTATAGTGAAAGGCAAGGTTTGCATTCAATGAACTGTTGAACTCATGGGAGTATAAAAGCTGATAATTATCCTGACGGTAATTGTCTGTTTGGTTTTCATAATACTTTAAATTCCCCTGTGCGTCATAGTACAATCCAGCCTGATTAAATGTTCTAAGTGAATCCTTGAAATTTTCCGGTAACCCATACCAGGATTGATATGTTTTTTCTTTACCGGAAAAAACAACAGCCCGTAAGGAGTTTTTTTTGCCGTAATAACCGCCGCTTACAAAAAATGAACGAAGGTTACTTGTTGCGCGATCTATATAACCATCGGAAGTAATTTTTGAAACTCTTCCTTCCAGCGAAAAATACTTAGCCAGCAGTCCACTGCCAAAAGCAATTGTATTTTTAAAAGTGTTGAACGACCCGGCTGATGAATTTACTTTTGCAAAAGGTTTAACAGAAAGTTTATGAGTCTGTATGTTTATACTTCCGCCAAAAGCACCCGATCCATTTGTCGAGCTTCCTATTCCTCTTTGCACTTGTATGTCTTCGACGGAAGAAACTAAATCGGGCAGGTCAACCCAATATACCTGATGCGATTCAGCATCGTTGACAGGTATGCCGTTTATCGTAACATTTACACGGCTTGCATCGCTTCCGCGTATACGAATTCCCGAGTAACCAATTCCATTGCCTGCATCACTTGTAGTAACAACAGATGGCAAAAAATTTAAAAGAGTAACAACGTCTTTACCGAGATTGTTTTTTTCTAATTCTTTTTTGTTGATTTCGGAAAATGCAAATGTTGAATTGGAGCCGGTCCGATTGGCTGAGATATTTACTTCTTCCGATAAGTATGTTCGTTTAGAAAGTTTAATCCGAAGTTCAACACCCGATTCAAGAAAAGTATTTAATGTTACAAATGAAATATGTGAAACGGTGATGTGGTATTGTTTTACTTTTAAATCAGAAAAACTAAAGTGACCCAGGAGGTCACTGGTAGTAATGTAAAAAGTACTGTCAATTTGAACAACGGCACCTGCAATGGGCACACCTGTTTCAGCATCGGATATTGTGCCGGTCATTTTATCCTGTGCAAAAGCAATAGTCGGGAAAGCAATAAGAATTAACTGAATTACATTTCGCCGGAAAATAGAAAGAAATAATTTCATGATAGCATCATTAAGGTTAAACGCTACACGCATGGGGTTATCGCGTAGTAAAAGTGTTACCTCTTTCCCTTCGCAGGCATTATCCTGTGCAGGTTATGTGGGTGTAATCTCAGCCCCGGAAGGAGCACCCCAATGATTAAGGACGAAGGTAGTAATTATTTTTTATCTTTTATTATTTTCTGGAGTTCTTCCAAATCAAGTTTGTCTTTTAGACGGCCGGTATTTATTTTAGTAAGTATTAAATGTTCGTAATCAACCACCGGAAGTTGATGTTCATTTACCGAAAACAAATTTCTTCTATTCCATGCTGATTCAAAGTCAACAAGATTTACTTTAGTTAGAAAGTCAATCCTTAAAGGTGGTTCACCTATTGATAAAACCTGTGCTTCACTGAAATTAAGTTTTTCAATTACTTTAATAAAAAGAGGCTCAAAAATCTTCATGCTGTTTGTTAATGTTTACTCTACAGGTATTAAAATATTTTTCTTGTTTTGACAAATCAGGGCCGTGTGTAATGTGTATGAGTTTTTGCAGATGTTCAAAGCGCTCCTCGTAAGTCAAATTTTTAGTAAATTCCCTCATTTGCTCTTCTAAAATTGCCAGTGAAGTAATAGTTATGCGGTTATTATAATTTTCTTTAGGTGCGGTCATGCAAATTATTTAAGTATAAATTTAAATGACGGTTCAGATTATTCAATAAGAATTTTTAATCTTACAGTTCGAAAGGTAGCAATAAAAAACGAAAAAATAATTAATCGAATGAAGCCGATTTCGAAAAGTTGCCTTAAAGGAAATTGGACGTTGAGTTTTTAGTTTTACTTAACTTCTTTCCAGCCAACGCATCAAAAAACAATCGTATACCCGGTAGTATTCGGTTTTATCATCAGACAATTTATAAATCATTTCTTTATTCAACAAAGCTTCGACGTTTCTTTGGACGGAAGAAGGAGTACCAAGATTATACTTTTGTATTAATTTTTGTGCATGAGGCTGATATACTGTACCTTCTTTGGCAATAGCTCTTAGCATATTCCATTGGTTGGAGGTTAACATTGTTCTATACTGAAAAAATACAGGTTCGTTTTGATTTAATAATTCAAAAGCTGCGGTTTGAGCATCTTGCAATGTAATTTTTTTATTGCCGGAAGCGAAAATTTTATTGCACACAGCCTGGGTATAAAAAGTATGTTGCAAAGTAAATTTTAGAATAAAATCTATAGCTTCAGTATTGATTTTTTTCTTGTGATTTTGAAAGCTATTGCGAATGAAACCGGAATATTCATCGTAAGCAATTTTATCAAGGAAAAGAGTATGGGTGCTGGCAAAAAACGGACGACTGGCGTTATGAAACATTTGAGTTAGCATGTGCGGACTGCTTCCGCTGAAAATAAACTTTACATTTTTTAATTCCTGTATCCTGGAACGTAAGAATGCTTCCACATTCTTTTCGGGATAATTAGTTATCTGCTGAAATTCGTCGATTGCAAGTATTATCAAACGATTATTTCTTTCAAGAAAACTAAATATATTTAACAGTGAATGTTCAAATTGTTTTGGCTGAGAATAGTCGAGGGTAACTTCCGGAGTTCCTGTTAATTCATCGTAACTGATTACCGGACGAAGATTTTTTAAAAGATCCATGGTTGCTTTCCATAGCCTGTTTTTTTGAGGGAAAGTTTTAAATATGGCTGTGGCAAGACGGTTGGTAAAATCTTTTAAGTTTTCTGTATCAAATATATCAACATAGATTCCAATTCCTTTTTTACGACGATGCAATTCTTGGACTGCATGTTGCAGCAGACCCGTTTTGCCCATCCGGCGAATGGAAAGCAGCGTAGTATTTATTCCATTGGTAGAATTATTGATGAGCAGGTCTGTTTCTTTATTCCGGTCGCAAAAATAATCAGGTCCGGAATAGCCGTTTAAAACAAATGGATTGGTCGGTTCCATAGACTGAGTTTATTCAAAGGTAAATAATTTTTAAAATTTTGCAAAATGCATTACGCAATATGCGTTATACATTATGCGTAATTAATTAATTTATTGAAAATCAATAAGATGTAATAGGCGGGATCTTTCAAAATTATCCTCAAGTGATCTTTAGTGCGTCACAACCTGAACCGTACAGCACCTCTGGCCTTTTCAAACCTCGCCTTTTCAGCACCGGAAATGATTGCATACGGAAAATTTCTGCTTTCCAGTTCCGCCTTGTATACATTAAAAAAATATTCTCTGCGTTCAGGATTTTCACGCAAAGGATCTTCTTCAAAAGGAATATCGGGTGTAGTAAGCAGGTAGAGATTGTATTTTCTTTCCATTATTTTTTCTTCTACCCAAGATGGACATTCGCCGTATTTGTCGAGCATCCATATTTTAATGTTGATTAATTCAGTATCGGCAAACAATAGTTTATTTGCCTGAGTGGCTAATGCATCTTCTTTTATTATTTGCATTTTGGCACAGTAAAGCACATCGTTTTTTGTGTAGGGTTGTTTAAGCGTGGGAAAATATTCGCGCGCAAATTCAGGAACCCACACCGTTTTAAAGTATTCGGATAATTGAATACACAAAGTGGTTTTCCCAGTCGATTCAGGACCGATCAAGGCAATGCGATAAAGATTAGGCTGCATCAATGGTCGGTTTTTGTTTCCATTCTTTGTATCCTTTGAAAGCCATTAAAAGGAATAGGAAATAAAGAACAGTAGTTAAAGGTAAGTGTTTTGAAAGATAAAGTGGGAGGTAAGCAAGATCCACAATAATCCAAACGATCCAGTTTTCAATATATTTTTTTGCAATCATCCACTGGGCTGAAAGACTCAGGCAGGTTAAAGCAGAATCCATCCAGGGATAGGATGCATCTGTAAATTTCTGAAGGAAGGCGGCGAGGAGTATTGTTGCTGCAACATTTATCAGAAATAATTTCGATAAAATTTTTGAATCAATTTTTACCGGATACGAATTCTCAAAAATCTTTTTATTTTCTTTCCACTGCATCCACCCGTATATAAGTAAAACGACATAGATGCATTGTAAAAGAGCATCAGCATACAAACGGATTCCCGGAGAAAAGAATAACCATGCGTATAGTATCACATTGATAATGCCTATAGGAAAGCACCAGATGTTTTGACGCATGGTAAGCAATACACCTGCAAGTCCGGTAAGCATTGCTGCTATTTCAAGCCAGCTTGTTGTCTGGCCAAAGAGAGAGATTTCGCTCAAGAATACAATGGGTATTGCATAATAATACTAATCTTTATTCTTCTTAATTTTTAGTAATTCTTTTTCGGCAATGTCTTTTTCCACAAGTTCAAAAGAAGGTCGTGATAAAAAGAAATGTCTTTTGGTGCCGCATCTGATATAATAAGTTTTTCCTTTTTCTATCAGTATTGGAAAGGTCTCTTTTTT
>JAYURB010000637.1:0-13599 GCA_043756425.1 Bacteroidota bacterium | reverse complement strand
CTTTTGAGTCAGCACTGTTGTAATTTCCCGGCAACGATCTGTTCGGAAATTAAAACAAATAACGGCATCACCTTCTTCAATAACAGCCTTTGGAAGATTATTTTCTCCGGTAATAACAACAGGAAGAATAAATTCATCCGTAACGTCTGAACGGTAAGAATCTTCCATTGCCTTTATTGGGTCTTTGTATTGAGCGCCTATACCTTTTACAAGAAGGTCGTATGCTTTCTTAACTCTTTCCCATCGCTTATCCCTGTCCATAGCATAATATCTTCCTACAATAGATGCAATTTGTCCTGTTGATTTATTCAAATGATTTTGTAAATCTTTAATATAATCTAGTCCTCCTTTAGGATCCGTATCGCGGCCATCCGTAAAAGCATGAATAAAAACTTTGTCGACATTATTCTCTTTAGCACAATCACACAATGCTTTAAGATGATTGATATGTGAATGAACTCCGCCATCGGAAACCAGACCCATAAGATGAAGTTTTTTTCCGCTTGATTTTACGTACTTCATTGTTTCAATCAAAGTGGGATTGCTGAATAGGGAGCGATCCCTGACTGCTAAATTGATTTTAACAAGGTCCTGGTAAACAATACGACCGGCACCAATATTCAGGTGGCCAACTTCAGAATTTCCCATTTGTCCATCCGGGAGTCCAACATCTTCGCCACTGGTTTTTAATTCAGTATTGGGGAATTTATAAAGAGAATCAACAAAAGGTGTTTTAGCACAAAAGATGGCATTGGAAGAATTTTTAGGTCCGTGTCCCCAGCCATCCATAATTATTAAAACTACTTTATTGTTTGCCATAATTTCAACGCAAATTTACAAAACTATTTTAGAGGTTAGAATGGGAAACCGGAAATTCTATCCTGAAAATCGTTCCCAGAGGATCGTTATCGTGAATGGAAATTTTACCTTCATGCTTATCAACGATATATTTACAAATAAAGAGCCCCAAACCTGTTCCTTTTGTCCGTCGAGTCTCTTCATTGCCAATGCGGTAAAATTTTTCAAAGACCATTAGTTTTTCTTTATCCTTTATTCCAATTCCCTGATCACTTATTTCAAGAATTACATGATCTTCCTGCGATTTGGCCATTAAACCTATTTGTTTATTTTCTTTAGAATACTTCCGGGCATTTTCAAGCAGGTTATTAATCAGAATAGTCATTGCGTTTTTATCCGCATAAATATATAAGCCATCTTCAATCTTGCTTGTCAAATCGCTGTGTTCGGGCATTTGTTGAAATTTTTGCGACAGCAAGCGTAATAAAGCGGAAAAATTTAAATCCTCTTTTCCGAAAGAATATCCTTCGTGATCAATGAGATTGGCCATGAGTGCATTTTCTACCAGATTATTAAGTCGGTCTGTGTCGCTGATAGCACTGTTTATAAATGAAATTTCTTTTTTTTTATCGAGGTCGTGTTTAAGCAGAGTTTGAAGATAAAGTTTTATGGAAGCGACGGGAGATTTAAACTCATGCGTAATAGAAAGCAGAAAATTTTTCTGAAGCCTCGCCAGCAGCATTTCTTTTTTATATGCCTTTATCATCATAAAAGATCCCCAAACAAGCAGCGCAAGAAAAACACTGCCTTCGCCGATGACCATCCAACGACGTTGCTCTATTTTTTTTTCAAGATGATAAATTTCATCAGTTCTTAGATTCTCTTTTAATGCTCTTAATTCTACATTCTCAATTTTGTGTTGATAAACTTCATCGTTTAAGTCTATTAAAAGAAAAGCCCACCAGCCAAACTGGATAAGAACATAAAATACAAGAAGAGTGAAAATTAATATGGTGCGTCTCACAGGGGGAAGGTAAAGAAAATTTATGGATAACTGCTTCCCTTTTTCGTCAATGGCTTGGATTTCATTTTTTAAAAAAAACTTCTTTGGAAAACCCTGATGCTAACATTTAGGTGCGAAGTGGGAAATGGTGAAAGGAGCACTTTTAGCCCTGAAGCTTATGTTCTTCAAAGTCACTGAATTTTTTGATGCTAATAAATTTTCTTTTATTCTTATATGTATAATATAGAATAAATTTACCCTTTGAGGACTTTCCATGGA
The DNA here is from genome assembly GCA_043756425.1 of Bacteroidota bacterium. GTDB lineage: Bacteria > Bacteroidota > Bacteroidia > AKYH767-A > 2013-40CM-41-45 > JADKIH01. The sequence continues at coordinate 11,519 of JAYURB010000637.1, read as the reverse complement.
AAGAAAAATCTTGTGAGATGTTTATAGGGAAAATAGCGTTCAGTTTTAATACTTCTTTCTTTTCGAATATGTTTGCAATTTTCCTGCCCTCACAGCTCAAATGGAATTTATACTTCTTTTCATCAATCCACAATTCTTCAAAGACAAGTTCAGAAGAGTTCTTTTTGGTTTTTATTTCTAATTGATATGTAACCCAGTCGCCCGAGTATTTATTTGCCCATTTATGCATGTGTTTTTTTACAATTTTAAAATGGGGGAAACGAAAATATGCTTCATAAATAAAACGGGCTATCAGGAAAAGCGTCATGGTAACAAAAAATTATTGTAATGAAACTCCATAGACTTAGGTTGATATTGAAAAATTGAAATTATTTTCTTCAATTACTTTTATTCATGATAATCATAGAACAATGAACTTCCATCAACCTGTTTAAGCGTTTGCCAATGTCCATCAGCATCTTTTTTCTCCAGTATATAATAATCCACTCCGTTTGCCCATCCTTCGTAGGGTGTCCAGTTCAAATGTACCTGGCGCAATTCATTCATTTCTCCTTTGAGGATAATGGTTGAAGTGTTTCCACTCAAATCTTCTGCAATATCACAGGCGTTAATGACTAAAATTTTATAATAATAATGTTCATGCTGAACATCGACATCGTAGTCCATTAAATCTGTTTGTGCGGAAGGAACGCTCTTTAAGTATTTGAAATTAATATTGTCATTCGACTTGTAAATATCAAACTGTGTAACCTTTTCGGGATGTACGGAAGGTAAAAGCCATTCCGTAAGAACGGATTGATTTTCATAAACTGTAGATCTTACAACATCTACAATTTGCCCTTCAAGAGTATTCAAAGGAATGGTAACGGATGTGTCACTATACGATGTATACGTATTGCCGCAAAGGTCTGTAGCCATCACCTTATAGGCGTAGGGCATGGGACAAATAAAGGTGGTATCCAGGAAGGTGGGTGTAGAAGGGGGAAGGGTTGATAAATACTGAAATTGCTCACCGGGTGCTGCTCGGTAGAGTTCATAAGTATTAATCGGGCATCCCTGATAAGGTGTCCAGGTTACGAGAATATTTTCTCCGGATTGCTGAGAAGAAATATTAATAGTAGTGTGTGCTTTTAACATGTCCAGCGGAATGGTATTTCCACAAATATCGATAGCCTGTATTTTATACGTGTAAGAATTTTGAAGTGTATTAAGTCCGATGTCTATGTACTCCGATGTCAATGAATAATTTGTATTATCCATGTTCGTTTCCGTGAAGACCTGTCTGTAATAGTTCATTTGCGGATCATAGCGAAAAAGGACATAAGCAGCGAGGTCGATAGCCGGATTGTTTTCCCAAATTATTTTTACAGAACTGTTGTCCAAAACGGAAACACTTAATATATCCGTTTCATTTGGAGGAGTTGAATCTTGCGGTTGAATCAGTGAATAGTAAGTGATGGAAGCGGAACAACCGAAGCTATTAGTTATAGTTAAGCCTACATCGTAAGTCCCGGGATAAACGAAATCGTATACAGGATTTGCATCCGTTGAAGTTGCTCCATTTCCAAAATCCCAAAGGTATTGTGGTCCTTCCAGGTTAGTAGAATTGTTGTGAAATACAGCATGAAGCGGTGCGCAGCCAATTGTATCTGTTGTAGAAAATGTAGGAATCGGAAACGGAACAACATTGACCGGCTGAGATAAATGCGCCGTATCAGCACATCCATATTGGTTGGTTGCAATTAACTCAACATCATATTTCCCTGCAACTCCAAATAAATGTACAGGATTGCTTGCAGTGGAAGTAATCCCATCCATAAAATTCCACAATATGGATTGATAGCCTGTAGAGGTATTGGTGAAGTTTCCTGTAAAAGGGAGGCATCCTCCCGGAGCACTAACACTAAAAGATGCATTCGGTGCAGGTAAAATAACTACCGGTTGAGGAAATTCAAAGAATGAAATACAACCTGCAGTATCTTTTGTTACAAGAGAAACTGAAAATGAACCGGAATCCTGAAACGTATGTACTGCATTTATTAATGTATCGGAATATCCGTCGCCGAAATTCCAGCTATAGTCAACAGCGTTTATAGAATGATCCGTAAAAGAAACTTGCAAAGGCGAGCATCCCTGCATGGAAGATGTCGTGAAATTGGTAATTGGCCCCAATACACGAATGTAGTGTTGTCGGATTGTGGAATCAGAGCAGCCTAAGCCATTAAGTGCAACCAGACTGACATCAAAAATTCCCGGCGAATTATATATATGAGTGGGATTAAGATTGGTCGATGAGCTTCCGTCTCCAAAGTCCCAAAGGTAATTTGTTGCATCGGTAGATAAATTGGTAAAGGTTACAATAGAGGGCGCACAGTTAGGAAGATCTGTACTCGTAAAATCAGCATGAGGCTGACGTATTTTAATTTTAGCGGGGACATACATCGTATCCGGACAACCTATGTTGGGATTGTTGATGACAAGCATTACATTGTAGACACCGGCTTGTGTGTACGTATGCGAAGGATTTTGCATTGTTGAACTACTGCCATCACCAAAATCCCAATAATAGGATGTAGCCATTGTTGACGATTGGTTGTTAAATTGAATTGTCGAAGGCATACATCCTGAATCAGCGGAAGTAGTAAAGTATGCGTGAAAAACAGGAAAGTTCGGAGCCACGACAGTGTCCTTGCATCCGTGAATATCTGTCATGACAAGAAATGGCCAAAGGGGGCGTACATAATAGGTGTGAACAGGATTTTGTACTGAAGAAGAATCTCCATCACCAAAATACCATTTCCAGGATACAGGATTAGCACTTAAATCCTGAAAGGATGTAGTAATAGGAACACAATGTTTATTAACTGCAAAAGAAAAATTTGCATACGCTGTATCCACACGAATGTATTGAGTAAAACTTTTAACACGCGAACACGAACCGCGATAAACTGTTAAGGACACATCGTATATTCCGGCCTGTAGATAATTATGAATTGGATTTGTTTGGGTAGAATTGTTACCATCACTGAAATTCCAAAGATAGCTGTCGGCATTTTGCGAATTGTTGACAAAAGTAATATCCATTCGATTGCATCCTTGACGGGCTCCAGTTGTAGAGAAATCAGCAAAAGGAAGGTTGACCTTTATATCAGGGCTTACAAAGTAAGTATGAATACAGCCAATATTATCAACAAGTGTGAGACTAACGTGGTATGTACCTTCAGAAGTATATAAATGCTTTGGGTTTACAAGTGAAGATGTTTGTCCATCGCCGAAATCCCATAGATAAGAGGCATAGTTTTGCAGACTTGTATAAAAAAATACGGTATCCGGACCGCAGACTTCCGTTTCACTTGCAAGCAATGAACTTACCAGGTCCGTGAATATACTTTTTGAAATACTGGCACTGCATCCACCTGTATCGGAAACTGTTTGTGTAATTACAAAGTTAGACAGTGAAGAAGGATAAGCATGAAATGGATTTTGAATTGTATCAGTTGTTCCATCTCCCATATCCCAAAACCAGCGCGTCGCAAACGAAGAAGTATCCGTTATGGCAATCTGTGTATTGGCACAACTTAACGTTGCATTGTTGATGAATCCTGGAATTGGACCATATCCTTTTACTATACTGTCCATTTGGAAAACGTTTGAATTTCCCAGCGAGTCTAGTATAGTTAAAGTAACGGTATAAAATCCCGGTGTTAAATATAGATGGCTTGGAAATTCTATATTGGATGTATCACCGTCACCAAAATTCCAATGCCATGAAACGGATCCCGGAATTTTTTTGGTAAATGTTATATTCAAAGGGACACAACCTTCTTGAAACAAAGGAGTGTCGCTATTTCCCACATCAATATCCGAAGAGTCAGGAGCTCCAAAATTGAATGGCGGCGGTGCATAAGTCAATGTGCAATTTCCATTTGAAATAGTCAGCGTAACATTGTATGCTGAAAGAACCTGAAAAACATGGAATGGATCTGCCTGATTGGAAGTAAAGCCATCGCCAAAATCCCAAAGCCAGGACGTGGCTCCAAAAGAGTTGGCATAAAATTGTACCGGCATTGGAAATATGGTATCCATGGGTATGCCGTAGAATTGAGCTCCGAAGGGTGCGAAATAAATTCCATTCTTTTGCATACTTGAATAGGTGCAGCCATCGGCAGTTGTAATAGTCAGGGAAGCACTGTGGTAACCGGGAAGAGCAAAAGTATGCGAAGGATTTTGAGCTGTACTCGTAGTGCCATCGTCAAATTCCCAATACCAGGAGACTGCATTGAGAGAAGTATCTGTGAAATTTGTTACATAGGGTGGGCAAGGAGAAGAAGCATAGCTAAATCCGGCATAACCACCTTTTACGTTAAAAGTGCTGAAGTTACTGATGGTTTGAGAACAGCCACCCCCTGCTGAAGTTGTTGTGAGAGCAACAGTATACAAACCGGGTACTGTATATATATGTGTTGGATTCTGAAGAGTAGAAGTATAGCCATCACCAAAATTCCAAAGCCATGCTACAGCCCCTGAATTAGCATTCGAAAATTGAGCAGTGAGTGGTGCACACCCTGAAGTAACCGGCGGTGGTATATAGTTTGCTGCAGAATTAACAGTTTGAACAAATCCGGGTTTTAGTATGGTATCAATACAGCCATTAGGATCTGAAATTATTAATGAGACGTTAAAAACTCCCGATGTTGTGTACGTGTGTACAGGATTTTGAAGGTTGGAGAAATTTCCATCACCAAAATTCCATCGATAACTTACTCCCGGAGAAGGAGAAAATGCTGTAAATGTCGTTTGTAAAGGTGGACAACCTACGCGAGGCCAGGCAGTAAAAAGACCCTGAGGTTTAGTAACAGTTATAATGTTTTGCTTCAGCGATGTTGAAGTGCATCCTGAAGGGCCCCAGCATTGAAGTGTAACGCTATACGTTCCTCCATTGGTATAAATATGATTTGGATTCGATGCTGTTGAAGATGTGCCGTCTCCAAAAAACCATTGGCAGGAAGTATAATTTGTTGAAGTATTAGTAAACTGAACAGCTAATGGGGCACAACCTGTTGAATTGGAATACTGGAATCCAACAGTTGGCTTTACTCCGGCAGTAATTAGATTGTTTTTATAAACGGTATCTACGCAACCGGTGGTAGTCGATACAATAAGTGAGACGGAATAAGTTCCTCCTGCTGTATATGTATGTGAGCCGTAATTGAGGAAAGAATTTGTTCCATCGCCGAAGTTCCATGTACTTGATGCAACATTTGAATTTAAATTTGAAAAATTAACTGTTAATGGAGCACAACCGGTGTCAATGTCAACAGAAAAATCAGCCCAGTTTTTAAAACCGACTCTTATATTTACGGGATTATGTGAAACATCCGTACATCCAAAGGAATTAGTCACGCTAAGAGTTACAGGATAAAAACCCTGTCCGGAATATGTATGCGTAGGATTTTGAATTGAAGAAGTTGTCTGATCTCCGAAAGACCAGTTCCAGGTAAGGCCGTTTTGGGCATTATTATAAAAATGAAATAAGGTTGCAGGATCACAGCTTGCAGAATCAGTAATAGTAATTGTTGCATCTGGTTTCGGATGGATGGTAATGTATTGATTGAGAATTTTTATATCCTGACATCCAAAAGAATTTTCTGCAACAAGTGTTACCGTAAAAACTCCTGAATAAGTATATGTATGATTTGGACTTGCCAGTGTTGCGGTCGTACCATCTCCAAAATCCCAAAGATAAGTCGTGGCGCCTGTAGAGGTATTATTAAAGGAAAATATATTATTACCCGGACAAGAAGAAGTTGTGTTTGCGCTAAACGATGCTGTAGGCTTGCCAACGACAGTGATAAAATTAGAATACAAAATAGAATCTGAAATTCCGGCTGCATTTACAGTTTTAAGCTTAATGGAATATGTTCCGGGAACAGTATAAACATTGGATGGGTTAGCAAGCGTGGATGAATTTCCGTTTCCTAAATCCCAATACCATGAAACGGCAGAGGATGTAGTGTTGGTGAATTGAACCTTAAGCGGGGAACATCCTGTTGTTTGGTCGACCAGAAAGCTTGGCGCTGCAAAAGAAGAATGTACACAAAAGTACATGGAAAAGAAGAGGAGCAGCAACAGCCGCTCCTTTAAGGTTTTTCCTTTTTTCCTTTTCAGCATTATGGTTAGTATTGAGTTACATGAATCTCCGTTATTGCATCGAAGTTTTGCAACTATTAGGAAGCAAAAATTTGATTATTTAACCTGCACCATCCGGGTACTCTTATCTAATAAGAGAGGATTTGTCTCAGGAGCATCAATAGACTTAGGATCAGCTTGTGCTACCAGTTTACCTTCGTTGTCGATTTGTTTAATACGGTATTGAGCCGTACCTGAAATCGGTTTGGTGTCAACCCAGCTGTAAAGAAGTTCCAGCGGCGAACCAATTCCTTCTTTTAAACCAACGGGCTCGTATTCTGTTCCGTCAACAGATCGTTCGATTACATAAATGCAATCGTTCGAATTACTTTTGGCTACCCAATTCAGATAGACTTTTCCTGTATTGTACACAATGCTTTGCTTGGCAAATTCCAGTTTACCTGTTTGCTTTACTGCAACGGCAGGTTCCTGTGCAAGAGCGCTCATGGCTGCAAAAACGAGTACATATAACAATACAAGTTCTAAGGCATACATAAATAATTTATTCGATGATGCTTTCGAACGGATAACACGAAAGGCTCCTGAAGTTTGCATTTCGTCAAGTGATTTGGAGATAAATGTTTTCATTTGCTTATGATTTTAGTAACTTTTACAATATATACTCTTAAGGTACGCTCTGGTTTGTTGATTTATCCGGCCTTCTTACAACTGTAAGGTTTTTTAGTTTTTTGTAATAAAAAGTTATGTAAAGCAGCCATTTTGGGCTTATTATTAGATTAAATAGTTAAGTACTTATAACTTTTCGCCCCAAAAGCAGTATTAATGCAAAAAAGGTTTTGTAAAATTTTGGTGATTTTTTTTGCCGATTACTTTTAAAAAAATCAATTCTACTGTATCAAAATCAAAAGAGCACCGTTACACAGCTTTAGAAATCATTACCCCAAATCAGATATAATGGAAACATTAAACAAAACAATTAAAAAATTAAGCGAGCCTGAATATCAGGAATTGTTATCTGCAGTAGCGGGTCGCAAAAACAATAAGCCCTACCTCGTTCTGGAAGCGGCTCGTAACGATAGTCATGATGAGAATTCGATGATGGAGAAACTCGGTGTAAATCCGAGTACTTACTATACATTGAAATCGCGTCTCAACGAAAGAATTGCTCAATACCTTTCGCAGAACGTTAAAAACCCGATTAGCGCTTTAAAGGACAAGGTTGCTCTTGTTCCTGCCATGGTTTTCGGAAATGACCGTGAAGTAGCCATTCGGGCTTTGAAAAACCTGGAAAAGCAACTCATTGAATATGATTTATCCAATGAATTAATTGTTGTTTACAAGGCCCTCGCCAGATTAAGTATGTATAATGGCGACTTTAATTATTATGAAAAAGAGTACAACAGACACGTAGCCTATTCACTGGCTGTTGTTAAAGCGGAAGATATATTTTACGACTTTGTAAAACGTTCAGGAAATTATCTTTTGACACGCGATGAAAGAGATAAGGAAGCTGTTCAGGCGGCTTTGCGCGAACTAACAAACATCTCTGAATTGTATCAAGGTCACCGTTTGTTTGTCATGTTTAATATTGTAAGGATTTATTATCTATGCCTCTTTACAAAACCCGATAACCTCAGGTCGCTTGAAATGGAAGTTGATTCCATTCTTCAGCAGATTAAAAAACATTTTGAAAAATATGAGCTTGATACATTTTATCAAAGCATCAAATTCCTGGTAGATTATCTTTATTTTGAATACTATCAGCGTACAGGAAATTCAGTAAGAGCAGATCACTACTTTAACATAATTAATAAGGACGTTCCAGAAGTAGCATTCAAGCCTGTATTCAGTTTTTATGTCACACAGTTCCTGCGCTCTAAAACGGAACGTTTTCTTCAAAACGGAAATGTTCAGGAACTTACAAACATCAATGGTGAACTGGAAACAAATTTTGAGACGGATATAACTGAACCGTATCCGTGTATTTCTTTTCGACTCTTCCTTGCTGTTGGTTGTTTTTATGAAAGCAATTTCTCCGGTTCGGCCAAAATATTAAATAACCTGAGGAATGAAATGTCCATGAAAAAGTATCTTTTCACAGACGTTGAATATAAACTCTTTCAGGCACTCCAATATTGTTTCCTTGGCGAAGATGGTTTATGCAGTCAGTTGCTGCATAGTGTTAAACGTCAGATTAACGAGGACGAAACCATGTTTTCTTCTGCTGCTGTATTTATCAAATTATTAAAGGCTGCCATTAAGCCTGAAGAGTTCAGAAAGAAAGTTAAGCGTCTCACAGAAATATATGAAAACTTTAAAGCTGTCAATACGGGTTCAAACAATATTCTATGGTTTGTAAAAATGGACGAAGCCATGATTCGCAGACTGGCCAATCCGATTAAAGAATAAATTTATTTTCTGATTTGGGAAATAACATAAAAAAAGGCTGCAAGAAATTGCAGTCTTTTTTTTTAAAAGTTGATTGCCTCCAGGTACTTTTCATTCAAAGGCTTGTTGACGTATTTTACCACAAGCGGATTGGTTGAAGCACGGTTAATGTCTTCAGGACTTATGGAAGAAGAAAGAACAATAACCTTACTGTAGCCTTTTATGCTATCCGGAAGTTTTTCATATTCTGCCAAAAAACCAAAACCATCCATGATTGGCATATTTAAGTCTAGAAAAATCACTTGAGGAAGCATGTCTTCGTTTTCCACGTTTTCCTTCAGATACTCTAAAGCCGCTTCTCCTGAGTTTTTTACAACGACTCTACTTGAGAAATTGTTGGTCGTAATCATGCGTTCATTGATAAAATTATCGATGTCATTGTCATCGATAAGAAGAACGATGTTAAACTTGTTTGAATTGCTTTGGGTTTTCATGTTTGGAATGGTGAGCGAGAAGTGGTGATGAGTGGAATCGAACCACTGACACAAGGATTTTCAGTCCTTTGCTCTACCAACTGAGCTACATCACCTTCTGGCCCGCAAAAGTATGAAAAAATCATGTCCTCCAAAATTTATTTCTCTTTAACCCCGAAACTTATTACTGAAAAAGCTCTTAGAGGCTGATTTTCAGTTTACACTAATCCTTTTGCACAACACTATTGCCTATTGATTACATTTGAATCTTAATAGAATCCGGTGCAACAGTACTGGCCTGTTCAAAGATAAATAGAGCAATGAATTTAACGATTGACATTGGAAATACACAGACTAAAATAATAGTTTTTAATGATACGATGCCTGTCTTTAGGAATGTAACAAATTCTCTTTCCTTGTTACTCGTTAAGAAGATAGTTAAGAATTATTCCATTGAGAATATCTTGCTTTCTTCTGTAGTTGATCTGGACAAACCGCTGCTTAATTACCTTAAAACCATTAAAGGTTTTGAGGTTTTGTCGACAAAGACCAAACTTCCTATAAAGAATAAATACAAAACGCCGGCAACTCTCGGAAATGACAGACTTGCTAATGCTGTTGCAGGAGCTTTCTTATTTCCGGGTAAAAATGTTTTAATTGTCGACATTGGAACCTGTATTAAATTTGATATTGTAAATTCAAGAAAAGAATACCTCGGTGGCAGTATTTCTCCGGGTATGGAAATGCGCTTCAAATCATTGCATCATTTTACAGGTAAATTACCTTTAATTCATGAGTCATCAAAAGTTTTTCTTGTCGGAAAAACTACTCAAGAAGCAATTCAATCGGGAGTCATTAATGGTATGACAGAAGAAATTGCCGGAATTGTTCATCGGTATAAAAAGATTTATAAAACTTTAACAGTAATTGTGACCGGTGGTCATATTCATCGTTTTGCCGGAGAATTAAAATTCAGCATCTTTGCGGCCGCTGATATGGTAAATATCGGTTTAAATGAAATTATAAGGTTTAATCGTTCTGTGTGATTTTTATTCACGGAATTATGGGCTATTTTTTCACTAAACTGTTGAATACCAGTTGTTAATTTCCGAAAATGTCTAAAAACAAGAGTTTTAATAATTACATTTACTATACAAGGATTTTACTTGTTTTTGCTTTTTTCCTGTTGATTCAAGGGCTTCTGATTACCAAAGCTCAAAATAGCACGAATTCTCCATATTCCAGGTTTGGAATAGGCGATTTAAACTCTATAACTTTTGCCCGAAATCTGGCTTTAGGTGGAACAGAAATTGGTTTGAACCAACCTTTGTCTATCAATTACGGAAATCCGGCAGCATATTCAAATTTATGGTTTACAACGTATGAAGCCGGTGCAGATTTTAAACAATATGAATTCAAAAACAGTTCTGCTGTTCATCGATCACATACTGCTTCGCTTTCTTACTTTGATTTTGCTTTTCCGATTAAAGCGCAAAAATGGTCACTCGGTTTTGGCTTGCTTCCCTATAGCAACGTTGGATATTCTATTACTGAAAATAAGACAACGGATTTTGGCGACAGTGAAATAAGAAATTACCAGGGCTCGGGAGGACTTAATAATTTTCATATTGGAAGCGGTATTAAACTGAGAAAAAAATTGTCATTTGGTGTAAATACGGAATACCTTTTTGGTTCATTGAATAACAACAGGAAAATTTATTTTCTAAGCCCGTTCTACTTTGATTCTGAAATTAATAAAAGTACTTCTATCGGTTCTTTTCACTTTAAGACAGGTTTGCAATATACTCTAGACAGTTTACCATTTGCAAAAAGTGATTCTGTTCTTGTTTTTGAGAAGAAGATTTCCATGTTGCAAGACTCATTAGCAAAACTAATCAATGACAATAGGTCCGACTCAACAAGCGAAAAGTATGAATTGAAAAATAAACTCACCGGAGAAATTGCTTTAGCACAACAGATAAAAGAAAGTATTGTTACTAAAAAAGTTAAAAGCGACTGGCATCTTGTTTTAGGACTGGTAGCTACGCCTGCTACAAATCTTACTGCCAGAAACTCTACCATAGTCAAATCGTTCAGGTATTTCCAATATCAAAATCCCGAATCAGGTACCCTGGTTAGAGATACCATCTTAAATAAAGAAAGCGAACAAGGCGACATTCAATTGCCCTTTGGTGCAGGCTTTGGTTTTTCTTTACGAAAGGGCAACCGCTGGTTATTCTGTGTTGATTATTCATTGCAGAATTGGAGTGATTTCTCTTTCCTTGGACAACAGGATTCTCTGGTAAACAGCTGGAAAGTAAGTGCCGGTATTCAATACACTCCCGATGACCGTTCGGTAAAATCGTATTGGAAGATTATGCAATATCGTTTAGGGTTCCATTACGACAAGGGTTTTATTAAATTGAATGGAACAAACATCAGCGAAATAGGTTTGTCGGCAGGTTTTGCTTTGCCGGTCAGGAAAGCAGGCACCGTCTTGCATTTTAC
>JAYURB010000636.1:0-2301 GCA_043756425.1 Bacteroidota bacterium | reverse complement strand
GACGGATAATTATTACCCGTAACATCACCGTCATTTGAACTTGCAGTCCCTGCTATTAAATAATTTCCATCAGCTGTTTGTTTACATGAGAGCCCTTGTTCATAAGATGAGCCGCCTAATGAATTGGACCACATTATTGATCCATTCTGATTTAGCTTAACTGCCCAGAGATCTTCACCACCATTAAATCCTATAACATCTCCATCGAAACTGCTTGTTTTTCCTACAACTAAATATCCAGTATCTGCGGTTTGAATGATTGAATATGCAATGTCGTATTGACCACCCCCAAGACATTTCTCCCATTGAAGAATGCTGTTACTGTTTGTTTTAACAACCCAATAATCTCTGCTGTGATTATGAACACCAGAAATGACTTCACCATCCCAAGAAGAAGTGTTTCCTGCAATAACAAAACCGCTATCTATTGATTGAATTACGCTATTTCCGTTATCGTAAGCAGTGCCACCATAACAATTGTCCCAAAGAATCGAACCATTTCCGCTTAATTTTAATAACCAAATGTCATTATATCCAGATGGAGTATTACGATTTGAAATATCGTAATCATCAGAATTGGTTGAACCGACAATTAATATCCCTCCATCTTTAGTTATAAAAACGGAATTCGCATAATCATCTAAAGAACCTCCAATGGACTTTTGCCATTGAATTTGTGGAGCCTGGGCGAACATGAATCTACTTTGAAGAATCATAAAAGCTGTAAAAAAATATCTTCGACTCATAATTTAATAAATTTATACCGCCAGCTATGTTAAATCTTGAGCTTCACGAGATTTCGCCTAAATGTATTAGAGCGCCGCAAGCAAATGTTCCATCTTATTTAATAAATACTTTTCCCTTTCCAATCCCCTTTCCTGCAGCATTTATAAAATACATACCCTCAGCCAGAGCAGGCAAATTTATAGAAGTGTAATTTATCCCTTCCCGAAAAGTAATGTCCGTTTCAAGAATATTTTTACCAAGTGTATTTGAAAGACTAATTTGAGATGTGCCGGAGTGCTTTGAAAAGAAACGAAGAATTAATTGATCGCCGTTTTGGAAAGCAGTAAAATCTGCTAACTGGTTTTCCGGTGTTGATATACCCAATGATGGGGGTGATAGTTTTACTACCCAGACGTCTTCACCCCCGTGATTAAATGTTATATCCCCATCTGAAGAAGTTGTATATCCACAAATAACAAACCCACCATCAGATGCTTCCACAATTGAATATGCGCAATCCCATAAGGTACCTCCAAGTGATTTTTCCCACTCTAAATTTCCCATGCTATCGAGTTTTACTATCCAACAATCAACTTGGCCAAAATTATTTGAAACCCAGTAATCATTACTTCCGGTAGAAGATGCAATGATCAATCCTCCATCGCTAGTTTTGATAATTTTTCGGGGCATTTCATTATATGAACCTCCATATGACCTTTCCCATAAAATATTTCCCAAACTATCCGCTTTAAAAACCCATATATCTGTAATACCATAAAATATACTTACATCACCATCATTGGAAGAATTTTCAGAAACAAGATAAAATCCACCATTATCACATGGAATTATTGAATTAGCACATGCTCCATCTGTACCACTATAACACTTTGACCAAATCCTATTGCCACTTGAATTAATCTTTACCAAACCAATTTCGCCACCAAATCCTGGTGTTCCATGATATCCTCCAAAATCAAAATCAGAACATCCGGAAATTATATAATTACCATCAGTTGTTTGAGTGCAACAGGTTGGGGAATCATCTGAATTTCCTCCATAAGCACTACTCCAAACAATATTTCCAGATTGATTTATTTTAGCAAGCCAGTAATCATCAAAGCCACCATGAAAATTTGTTATATCACCATCTGAGCTTTGAATCCTCTCAGCAATTAGATAGCTGCTATCTTTACAGATTTTTAAATCTCTTCCAAAATCAAGATAAGTACCACCATAACACTTTTGCCATTGAATTTGACCAATACTATCTGTCTTAACTAACCATCCATCATCAAATCCAAGCTGTAAAATAGAATCATAATGTAATCCGGTTACATCGTTATCATTAGATTCTGTAGTTCCCAGAATTATAAAACCATTTTCATACGTTTTTTCAATAGTGCAGGCTTCTTCATAACCTGTCCCACCAAGCGTCTTCTCCCAAACCTTGTTTCCTGCACTATCAATTCTAAGTAACCATAAATCCGAAAATCCTTTATTTATTGAAATGTCTCCATCAGATGATTCTGTTGTTCCCGCAATAATGAAGTCTCCATTTGATCCATTACAAAC
>JAYURB010000635.1:0-5288 GCA_043756425.1 Bacteroidota bacterium | reverse complement strand
AGTGCGGTTAGTGCGGTCAAATTAACAAATATTACACGTAACAACATCATTATCAATACTCCGATTTTAAGAAATAATTAAAGCGGACAAGTCAGGAGTGATCGTCAGTAAACAATTTCCAATAAAATTAGTTGCGATGATTAATACACTTTCAGCCGGGTTTGGAAATATTTTAAAAATGGATGATTGTTGAATTTATAGTCGTTACTGTTGAGATAATATCGAAATAAAAGAGGGCAACTTATTAACAAATTAAATATACAAAGTAGTAAAGCAGTAAACTAAATTAGTTGTATTCTAAGAATAACTTAACATAGCCTTCATAACAATTACATATCAATTATGTTTATTGGCGACAATTAATCTCTGATGCAGCGAACCGAAAAACCATCTTGCTTTAGGTAGTAATCACCTTCGATAAGAACCCCGCTCCAGCTTAAATAATGAAACCAGGCATTTGAATTATCGAAGAATGTTGAACTCCAAAAGAAGGCATAGTTTCCACTTTGATAAAATGCACCATCGAAGTTGCGGTCGCCGCCGGGAAGAGCAGTAAAGCCACTGATGTTTGTAGCTCCTGTATTGGGGCTTAACCAATGAGCTGTACCTGTTTCTTTCATTGCACCTCCTGAAAATGTTCCACCTAAACAATTTGTAAATGATGACCATTCCGGTTCTGACGGAATATGCCAGCCGGCAGGCGCTAATACCCTTGGATCATTTACTGCATACCAGTTATATAATTTTCCATAGGTGGCTGCATAGGTTGCTGAATCATTATTATAATAACAATAAGCCCCTGTGGTCAAAGCTGCCCATTGGGTAGGATCAGAAACCTTAGGAATAGGATCACCATTTCTATAATGATCGACATCGAGGTTTTTATCCATCCAAATTTGACTACATATCGAAACACCAACAGGCAAGCACTTTTCCCCGCCAACAATGTTAGTCCAGACTGCGCCATTGTAAATTTGCAATTCGCCGGAAATACAACAATTCGTACAATACACGACCAATCCCGCAACAGGATTAAGTATGGCATCGCGTTGTATGCTAGTCATTCGCGGCGGAAGAAAACCCTTTGAATTCGAATTTATCTCCAGCTTGGCTGAAGAAGCCGGTGTTGATGTACCAACACCAATATTTCCGTTATTTGAATTGTAAATATCACTACTTCCCGATTTCGTCCAGTTACCATTAGCAGCATTTAAAGCATAGGGCACACTTAACATTTGCTGTGTCCCCATATCGGTATAGGCAGTACCGCCGGCAACATCCAGCTCTACCTGAATAAATTTTGCGCCGCTTTCCCAGTCAATGGGAGAAAATGTTCCTATTACAACATTTCCTTCCCCAATATTTGAAGTAAATAGACCTAAGTCATTGGTAGTCTTACTTTGGGTTTCCTGATAAATAATGGTACCGCCGGCAGTTGTTTCATGAATACTGAAACGAAGAGAGATCGTTTGGTTGGAGATGAGACTGCCACTATTATCTCGAGCAACTGCTTGGTATGGAATGGCCAAAGGCGCCTGCGCCCGGATAACAAAGAATGATAATTGAAAATTCAACAGAAGCAATAGGAGGTGTTTTTTCATAATGGAAAACTATTCTTTTATACAAATTTTTATTGTGAATTGCTAATCTAAGATTAAAATCAAAACTAAAGATATAGAATCAATTTTAATTTTACAAGATTAATTATTTCAATGACTCTGCCTTATTGCTTTGTTCATTTTATTCCGCAGAAGGATAAATTCAAATAATACGTAATAAAAACTGCATAAAAAAAGAGTGCACCCTTTCGAATGCACTCTTACCAATAATATAAACTATTTAGATACTAAAAATTTTACTGTTTGTACTGTTTGATCATTGTTCGACAATATTGCAAAATACACTCCTGCATTAAAATCCGACAAGTCAACATTTACTTCAAATGTTCCTTGGTCTTTATTTTCATTTAAGGGTGTGGCAATAATTCTTCCGCTGATATCATAAATCTTGATCGAGACTTTTGCATTTTCAGAAAGTTTTACTTTGAAAGTTGTTTTATCAGAAGCAGGATTTGGATAATTCATCATCACACTTACAGGAGCTGCTATATTTAATCCGAGATTCATTGGTTGAATACTATTTGCAATCTTGTAATAACCTGATGGACCACATTTGCATCCATTGTAACCGCTCCATGGAGTTTGCACAAATGGAAATTGTGTGTGAAAAGTTGTATCATTTTCTTCCACACCGGTTTTATAACCCAATACTCCCAGCAATGCAGTTGTTACAGGATTTGGCCCCCCTGCTGTATAATCATCATACCATAAGCCTATCGCTGCAAGTACAGCACCGCTTACAGCCTGTAACTCAATTCTCGTTACATCATCTTCCAGTCTTCTGCCGTTTGGAAATCCGTCCATGTTAGGAATAAATTGCAAACTTGCATTTTGATTGTAAGCCGGATCGGTTAGTCCAAGGACAGCTGCATATATTAATCCCAATGAATTGAACATTGGA
The DNA here is from genome assembly GCA_043756425.1 of Bacteroidota bacterium. Taxonomy (GTDB): domain Bacteria; phylum Bacteroidota; class Bacteroidia; order AKYH767-A; family 2013-40CM-41-45; genus JADKIH01. Next base: position 2,768 of record JAYURB010000635.1, on the reverse strand, counting down.
TCATTTCTGTCAGTAACCGGCACTGCCATATTCAAACGTAACATATCACCATTGGTAGGAAGAAAATTATTAATAAAAGGTTTTCCTGCAGCCAAAGGATTTCCATTTTTTCCTGTGGCTAATTGATACGGAGGAAGGTTTGGAACGCCCATCATAAAAATTGGGAGTATGTCGACCGAACGGGGCTTATTTGCTCTAAGTAAATAATTTCCAAAGATTGCAGGATCCAAAGCTGTATTTGCAACTGCCGGTGAACCTAACAAGGAGAATAATCCGTTTTTGGTATTTCTGAAATCAAATGCCTGCAGAGAATTACTTTGAATTCTTAATGAACTAAATGCAGGAACTGCTCCTCCAAACTGACTGTTGTCCATGTATAAAGCAAGTTCAGGATTCATAAAGTATTTTTCAAAATTGACTTCATTATAAGGTGTTTGTGAATTCCAATAATCTTTGTCTCCAATTGGTATAACAACTTCATTTGTTAATGGCATTCCAATTCTTGAAACCTGAATCCATTTTCCTGAAGTGTTTGGTTTTCCGCCATTGTCATCGATCATTGTAATTTTTTGCCTGCTTGCACTAGCCCAAACGCCGATAATAAAATCTTTATCCAAAATATTCTGAGCCATGGTTACATTCTTACTATCTTTTTGCAAGGTGGAAATTGGAATATTCAAACAAATGGAGTGAACGTTTTTACATGCCAGAGCATCGCGTGGACTATCCACACCTGTTCCACCGTCTCTTGATTGACCTAAATCAAATATACCGCCTAAATCCACAAAGAAGGGATCATCAGAAGGTCCACAGAAAATTTGTTCTCCTGTTGAAGCTTGCTTAAGTGCATTGGTGCGTAAAGTAGCATAAGGCGTGTTTAAACCAACAGGTCCGTCAATAGAACGAGGACCTATGTTATTAGGAGGTACTATTCCATTGGTAGCAATTGTTTGAAATGATTTTCCTCCATTCAAGCTACGCTCACAGATATAGGTCGTCTTCAAGTTTTGTTTTCCCAGCCGTATGTTAAAAAAAGTGGATGGATCTTCGTTAACCTGCTTGAATGTGAAACGATAAACGATGTCGTCTTCATTCATTTTTTTGGAACGACCATTTTTAACATGGACTTCATAACGTACATTTTCACCGAATGAATAATAATTGGGTCCGCCTTGTGGTAATTCAGCCGGTACATAATTCGCAATAATTACAATTTTGCCGGTATCGTTTGGATTACGAAATGCATATAAATCGGTATTATCGGCCAAAGGATCATTAGCAATTAATGGCGCTTCCCTATGGCTTGAAGCAGTTAAATCAATAATGTTTGTAGCAATTAATCCAAAGAGGATTCCTCCAAACAATACTGCAGAAATTACAAATTTCATACGAGTTGTTTTTTTCATAAAAGTTAATTTTAAATTGTAAATAAATATGGATGTGAATGGGTACCTTTCAAAACAACATACGGGGTAAACACTCTTCCGGATTTAAGGGATTGAAAAATATTTTAAAGGCAATCCGGATAAAAATAGAATGGAGACAGCTTTTATGAAAACTTCATATTTAATGTCTTCTGCTGATTTTATGGTTAGGCTAGATGAATATTCATCTGTTTGATTTTATTAATTAATGGGGCGTTTTAATGGCTGGCGTGAAAATAACCGCGGCGAAGCAATGTTCCGCAGCGGTTCCAGGGCGAACCGATGCTTCGCTGTGGTTATTTTCACCGAAACTAATTGAAGTACTTAGTTTAGTCTATCCAACTAACATAAATTTGTACCTAGCAGTAAAATCAAAATGGTAAACTTTCAATTCAAAAGCCGACGACTAGTTCGCATCAGCGCTAAAAGTATATTTGCAAAATCCATTTTTTGGACTTCCTTATTAATTATTAGAGTCTCCACCGATTTTTCGATATTTAGAAAAAGCCAGGCCGCAATAACTTCCAAAGAATCATTTTCCGTAAATGTCAAAAACATTTTAACGCTCTGACGAAAACCTACAGACCGATTCAAATGATCTTCCCGAATAATAATATAAGCATTGGTTTCGGGAAGTTTAAATTTTTCCCCCCGTTGCAACCATCGGTACTGAGTTCCAAACAGGCGATACACCAAATCTTTGTCACTGGTAAGCAATTCAATTTCTAAACCATCAATACTGAATGCTGCATTTTCATTAAGTATGTTTATTTCATTTACCAAAGAATTTTTTGAGGTAAAATGATTTTCAAGTTTATCGCAAAGAATATTAATTTTTTGAAATTGTTCATTCATCATTTGATTAACCGTTTCATTGCCGAGGTTTTGATACACATCAGGATGATACTTTAAAAACAAATGCTTTCTTTGTTTAATAAAATCATCGTAGTCCAAATCGGACAAGGGTTTGCCAAAATGTTTTATGATTTCGTTTTTTTCGTCTTCTGAAAACTGCATCGTTGTTTATTAATAATATCTAAATTTAATAAATATTTTCTTCAAAAAAGAGAGATTTTATGATTTGGATAAATATATTTAGAATCTGGTTAATGACCGCACTTTGCTGGGCGAAGTCTTAAGCGCGAACCACTAACCATTGGTAAAAGTTTAGCCTCCAAATCGAGCGCGTGACTTCGTCCACGACGTGCCAATTAAAGCGCTAACGAATTTAAGGATCAATGATTTTACGGATTAACTAATGATAAAAATATTAATCTCTATTATCACTTAAAGCAATTTTTACTTACCGTTCTTCGTAGAGGACGAAGTCACGCGCTCGATTTG
>JAYURB010000634.1:0-2312 GCA_043756425.1 Bacteroidota bacterium | reverse complement strand
AATAAAAGCACTTAAGGAAAGGAGGGCAATTAGTTTTTTCATTTTATATGGGTTTTAGATTTTTTATTCTGAATTACAAAGATAATTGATTATAACCTAAATATTAAACGTCATGCCTTAAAATTGAATTAATTTATCAATTCTTCATCTTATTATTAGAAACGGAGAAGTCTTGAAAAAGTTGTGTATTGACCTAACATTGTTGAAATTTTTCATTTTTATCAAAGTTCTGACTACATTCGCTCTTCCAATGGACTATTTAGAAAACATACGAGTAGCACTCCAAAGCATTAGAAGTCAGCTATTACGCACCATTTTAACGGCCCTGATCATTGGGATTGGCATAATGGCCCTTGTGGGAATATTAACGGCAATTGAAGCTTTAAAAAGTTCCATAAGCGACAACTTTCAAAGTATGGGAGCTAATTCCTTTACGATTCAAAACCGGGGAATGTTTGTTCGCGTGAACAGGCATGGTAAAAGACCTAAAAGATTTAAACCCATAGAATATTACCAGGCAATGCGTTTTATGGAGGAATATGATTTTCCGTCGACCGTATCTGTAAGTACTATTGCTTCGCGGGCCTCCACCATAAAATACAACGATAAAAAAACCAATCCGAATGTGCTGGTTATGGGCGGTAATGAAAACTATTTAAACACGGGAGGCTATACCATTGCTACAGGAAGAAATTTTTCATTACAGGAAATCAGAAACGGAGAAAATGTAGCTATCATAGGAAAAGATCTTGTAGTTAAATTATTTCCATCCAGCGATCCGTTAGACAAGTTGATATCCGTCGGCAGCAATAAATACAGAGTCATTGGGACATTAAAAGAGAAAGGTTCATCAATGGGTTTCGGCGGCGACAAGACCTGCATATTACCCCTATTTAATGTGAAGCAGAATTACGGACATGAGGGAATGTCGTTTGCCGTAAATGTCAGTGTAGCAAATGTAGCGCAAATGGATGCAGCTATCAGTGTCGCTACAGGAAAATTCAGAACCATTCGCGGAGTAAGAATAGGCGAAGATGAAACTTTTGAAATAACGAAAAGCGATAACATTGCGAATATACTTATGTCACAAATAAGCAGTGTTACAATAGCGGCAACGATTATAGGACTGATTACAATTCTTGGAGCTGCCATTGGACTAATGAATATAATGCTAGTTTCAGTTACAGAGCGAACGCGTGAAATCGGCATACGCAAAGCCCTTGGCGCAACACCTTCGCTAATTAAAAAGCAGTTTTTAATTGAAGCAATACTGATTTGCCAGATGGGAGGATTACTGGGAGTTATTCTCGGACTGCTTGCAGGCAATGGTATGTCACTATTATTGGACTCCGGTTTTATTGTGCCCTGGAAATGGATAATTCTTGGATTGGTACTTTGCTTTGTAGTGGGTTTGGTTTCGGGTTTTTATCCTGCATCGAAAGCATCGAAGCTTGATCCTATTGATGCTTTGAGGTATGAGTGATTTGTTAATTTGAGAATTTGTTAATTTGAGAATTTGGAAATGAGGGTGGCATAATAAAGTGGGGAATTATTTAAATACTGGCGGGTATATATTAGCAAACGGATACAGCCATAAGCTTTACTACAGGTAAATTAAGAGCCTTTCGGAGTGTACGTATTGGTGAAACGGAAATTTTAAAAATTACTAAAGTGATATCGTTGCGAATATTCTTATTCCACAAATTTGTAGTGTATTGATTCTTTTATCACAATGAAACTTCTAAGACTCTCCTTCGTCCCGGTATAAGTCACTGATTGAACGTCATAATGGAAAACCTAAAACACTATTTTTAAGCATAATTCATACTTGTTCATAAATTAGTTTTTTATTATTTGTGAATTCTTTGCTTTCATTGAATTTTTATGATATACTTTGTAAAATATTTATACCATGAATACTAACTTCTCCTACGCTCCTGCGCTCCTGCGCTCCTACGCTCCTACGCTCCTATCAAAACCATTTAAAAGGAATAAAATTTACTTTGATAATTCTTTGTTTCCTTGTTAATAGATCCAATGCGCAACTGAATATTTCGCCAGTTACGAGCAGTTATCCGGGTGGTTATAATATAAAATGCCATGGAGCGACAAACGGTTGGATAGATATTTTAGTAGAAGGAGGTGTCGAACCGTATTGGTTTTATTGGAGTAATGGATCATTTGATCAGAACCTTGACAATCTCACCGCTGGAGATTACACTGTTGTCGTCTATGACAGCAATAACCTCATTGATTCAATAACGGTTACTCTCTATGAGCCGAATGAATTAGCCATTCAATTTGAGCCAAGG
>JAYURB010000633.1:0-2316 GCA_043756425.1 Bacteroidota bacterium | reverse complement strand
TTCTGCTGATTTAGAGAAAAGCTTGTCGATATATTTGCATTGGTAAGCCTGACAAGTCGGCCGCCGTCTGCTACCAAAAACTTGTCGTAATCAATATTGTATTCATCGAAAGAATAAGGATCTAATGTACCTCCAAAATTTAGTGAAATACGATCGAATAAGGTTGTCCGGCCGGAAACTCTTATCAATGAAAGTTTCATTGAATCAGCGATAATGTTGTAGCCTGAAGACAATGACAAGCTTTCCAGAAGTTTTATTTTCTTTGTTGTAGCACCGGTATCTGAAGTAGTTTTGACCTTCATCTCAAGATTATTATCCAAACTAAAACCCAGGTTGGCATAGGGGCCTGAAGACGGTCCACCATAAACACCGCCCTCGAAAATGGAGTATGTTCTCGAATTTCCAAGACTATCTGACTGTACTTTTTTGTAATAGCCAAAACTTTCTTTTCCAAAATCCGGTCTGTAGCTAAATGAAACCGCAGGAGACATAACATGCCTTAACGCTTTTACAGGACCACGACTAAATTGGTACATTCCATAAATGCGAGTGGAAAATCCAAGAGATGCCTGATAATCCCGTGCCGACTGAAATTTACTTACTTCATATTTTTCGGTTCTATTGGAGTCTGCATTCCATAAGTATCGAGTAGTTTTAAAGTACCACCTTTCTGTATAACTCACAGAAGGTGAAAAATTAAAATAACTCAAAACATTAAATGATGTTGAGAGCGGAATGGAATGCTGGAAACCGTTGCGAAGTTGTTTTAATGATTCATTACGGAAGAGAAGGCTGTCTTTAGTATCAATATAATTTGTTCCGCGGAGTGAATAGCTCGTGCCAATTTTTTCATACCAGCGCTGGCGGCCCACAGCATTTTTCTTTTTGAAGGGTGTAATGCGTGAAATATTGAAACTTAAATCAGGTGCTGTTATGCGTATATCATGGGTAATGCTGTTTTGAGTATGATTTAAGCTTAGAGATAGATTGATTGGCTTTCCCGGAAAAATGCGCGAGTAATTAATGGAAGATTGTAATGTATTCGAAAGAAAATTCCCTACTGTGCTAATGGTGTTTTTGTAATAGGAAGAACTTCCTGCATTGACATTAGCATTGAATGTACTATTCGGATTTAGTTTTGCATCCTGAGAGTGTGTCCAGTTAATGTGAAAATCTTTTTGTGTGGCATAGTCAGGAAGTTCTTTTTCACTGGTTAAAGAATAAGCATAACTTATTCTGAAATTTCCGGAATAATGATATCTTTTTTTGTATACAGATGCAGCATCAATAGTGTAACTGCCTTTCGTGTATATGTCTGAAGTAAGTGCCAGGTTAATATAATCGTTAAAACCAAAATAATATCCCAGATGCTGAAAATAAAAACCCCTATCGCCCGATTCTCCGAATGCAGGAAAAATCAATCCTGAACTTCTACCTTGTTTGTTGGGGAAAAAACCAAATGGAATGAGCAGTGGTGTAGGTACATTTTCTATGGTGAGATAAGCCGGTCCCGTTACAATCTTACTTTTATTAATAACCTTTAATCTGTTAGTGGTAATTGAAAAGTGAGGATTGTCAAGATTACAGGTAGTATACTGACCGTTCTTAATAAAAAAGTTGTTCTCCGGATCTTTTTTTACAATTTCTCCATGAATATATCCTTCTCCTTCCTGGGTTATGACATCGGCAATCTTGCCCTTCTTTGTTTCAAAATTATACCGTATGGATTTTGACCTGAATTTCTGTTCAGCCTGGGAAAATTCAGGAGTTCCCTTTAATTCTCCTGTACTGTCTTTTACACCTTCAGCATAAAGCTCTTTCTTATTCATGTCAATGACAATGTAATCTGATTGAAGATGCATGTCATCATAATCAACTGTTGCTGCGCCATATAAGTAGACAACCTCATCATTTATATTCACCCGGATAGAATCCCTTGCATGATATTTTACGGGAAATTTTAAGGCATCGTCTTTAGTAATGTTCGTATCTGCGACGATTGTGTCAATTTTAATGACTTCACTTGTTATCTTTGCAGTCGTGTCGGGTGCAATAAATATATTTGTATCAGGTTCGTTAATAACGGAAATAGTTGAACCTTTTGCTTCCAAACCAACATCAAATTGTTGAAAAAGAAGAAGTAATACAAACAAATAAGAGGATGATATTTTGGATACTTGCAAAAACAATCCGGTCTAAATTTCGGTGGTTGTGGTGTCAAAACTAAGCAAAAAAATCAGTTCAGTTTTCTTTATGAAGGTCTTTATGGCTTTCATCCTGATTTCCTTTTGTTCTTTTCAACCTATAAAGCCTGTT
>JAYURB010000632.1:0-5311 GCA_043756425.1 Bacteroidota bacterium | reverse complement strand
CTTAAAGTATCTAAACCTAATTTTGCTTTTTTCTTTTGATAAATGATATTCACTAATGGCAATACATGTTGCTTTACTGCATCATGAAACTCAAACCCATTCTTTTCTAATCCTCCTGTTAGTATTAATGACATTACCGGAGATATATTCATGCAGCCTACACAGCCGGATATTACAATTATGGCAATTCAGGTTCAAGAATATAGAAATGGTGTATTAATTGGAACTGTAATGCGTGATATGCAATTGTATGCTGTTCAATGTGCAAATATTTTACCTGATTTAGGTGGTATTGATACTACAAGTAATTACTCTACAACTTCATGTGTTGGCGGACAACTTTGTTTCAATGTACTTTCAAATGACCCGGACCCTAACCAGATTTTAACCATGACTTGGAATCAAGGCGTACCGGGAGCAACCTTTACAGTTTCAGGTTCACCGCATCCTACAGGTCATTTCTGCTGGACACCAACGCAGGCAGATGCGCGACCACAGCCATATACCTTTACTGTTAATGTTCGAGATAATGCTTGTCCGGCAAACGGATCAGTAACCAGGTCTTATAACATTACTGTTTCCAATATGAGCCTTTCGCTTACATCAACACCAATGGTTTCATGTAGTAATTCTCATAATGGTTCTGCTATGGCTACTACTACAGGTAATCCTCCTTTAACATATACATGGACATTACCCAATAGCCCATTTATTGTAACCGGTACCTCTTCAATAAATCACCTTGATCCGGGTAACTATACGCTCAATGTTACGGATGGTAATAATTGTGTCGGTGTTTCCAATTTCTCAATTCTTGCACCACCACCTTTAGCAGTTTCTACAACTAGTGTCAATTCGGGCTGTACCGGAAGTGGCGGTGGAGGAAGTGCAACAGCCAATGTAACCGGTGGAACACCTGGAATTGGTTATATTTATCAATGGAATACTTCACCAATTCAATATACACAGACTGCTACTGCGCTTGCAACAGGCACATATACTGTTCTTATCAAGGACGCAAATAACTGCCAAACAACAGGTTCGGCCTCTATTGTTGCAGTTACTCCTGTAGTATTTACTATTATTGCTACTCCGGCAAATTGTGTTGCTAATAATGGTACTGTTACAGTAAGCCATCAAGGGGGTATTGGTCCATTCTCATATGTATGGACACCGGATATCCCACAAAATACAACAACATCTGCACTTACTAATCTTATAACAGGTCAATATTCAGTTGTTGCAACAGACCTTGGCGGAGGTTGTTCAGCTTCACTTTCAGCAATCGTTAATAATACTGCCGGAATTTCAGCTTCAATTGTTTCTCAAAGCGATGCAACATGTGAAACTGGTGAAAATGGTGTTGCTACAGTAATGGCAACAGGTGGACAATTACCCTATACTTATTTATGGCCTAATGGAGTTGTCACTCCTACTGATAGTACACTTGCACCGGGAACTCATTTGGTAAAAGTTACTGATTACAATGGTTGCAATGCTTATGCTAGTGTAACTATTGGCTATGTTCATGCTTCACCTGCACTTGATTTTGGTCCCGATTCAGTAGCTTGTACGAGCGGTGGACCGGTTACACTTGATGCAGGACAGGGAATGGTATCTTACCTTTGGAGTGATAATACTGCACTTCAAACTTTAATCGTAAGCCCTCCGGGTGGAACCTATAGTTGCCTTATTACAGATTCTAATGGTTGCGAGAGATCAGATGCCATAACTGTTACATTCAACAATTGCTTAATACACAACAGCAGTTTTCGTTCTACTAACGGTGGTAAATTAAATATCTATCCAAATCCTGCCAACAATGAACTTAATGTTCAAATATACAGTATCCGTGATACAGAAGTTAAGGTTACGCTTAACGATATATTAGGAAATACAGTTTATACAAAGACAGAAACGGCTGAATACAGCTATTCAAAGAAAATTGATATTCATTCTCTTTCTCAGGGAGTTTATCTTTTGAAAGTTGAATATAATGGCGAGGTAACTACGTCCAGAATTGTAAAACAATAAGCCCAAACATAGTTTTTAGTCATGGAAACGCAAGCCACAAGCTTGCGTTTTTTTTTATTCTTTTTTTTACAAACATTTCCTTTCCAATGCATGCTTATAAGATTCCAACGGAAATTTTAGATAACAATCATTTTTTTTACTTTTACAGCCTTAAACGATTTATGTGTTTGCACTTTTTAAAAAAGAAATAAGCAGTTTTTTCAGTACGCTTTCAGGTTTCGTTGTTGTATTGGTTTTTCTGATTGGAACAGGACTAATACTCTGGATTTTCCCCGGGTCTGAAATTAACATCATCGAAAACGGTTATGCAAGTATGGATGGATTTTTTGTAATTGCTCCGTGGCTTTTTTTATTCCTGATTCCTGCCGTTACCATGCGCATGTTTGCAGAAGAACAAAAAACCGGAACTATTGAATTACTACTATCAAAACCACTTTCTGATTTGCAAATAGTAAGTGCTAAATATATGGCAGCTGTTACCCTGGTATTTTGTGCTGTAATGCCAACGCTGATGTATTTTTTTAGTATTTATTTTTTGGCCAGTCCGGTTGGAAATGTTGATACGGCAGGTATTATTGGTTCATACATAGGCTTACTTTTTCTTTGCAGCGGATTTACTTCCATTGGAATATTTAGTTCTGCATTGTCATCAAACCAGGTTATGTCTTTTATTATTGCAGTAATTCTTTCATTCTTCTTTTATTCAGGATTTGAATTTATTGGTTCTTTTGTCAGTTCGGCAAAACTAAGTAACATACTTTCTGCTATTGGGATTAGTAATCATTATGATTCTCTGAGTCGGGGTGTAATTGATACGCGAGATATAATTTATCTTGCATCACTAACGCTTTTATTTTTATATCTATCACGCTTTGTCCTTGAAAAACGTAAATGGTAAGGTTATGAAAAGCGGAAATATTAAAAAGCAAAACATTACCAGGCTCTTCCTCCTGTTAGGAATTCTGATTGTTCTGAATATTCTAAGCAGTTATATATTCACAAGGTTTGATTTGACGCAGGAAAAACGCTATTCTCTTTCTCCTTCATCCAAAGACCTTGCTTCTAATCTAAAAGACGTTGTGTTTTTTAAATTCTATCTCGAAGGGGATTTGCCTCCGGGCTTTGCGCGCCTGAAGAATTCCACGCGGGAGATATTGGATGAATTCAGAGTTTATTCAGGCGACAATATTGGTTATGAATTCATCGATCCTGCTGCCGATAAAGATGAAAAATCCAGAATGGATTTGTATAAAGAACTGGCAAAAAAAGGATTGTTTCCTACCAATCTAGAACAGAAACAAAAATCAGGAGAATCGCAAAAAATTATTTTTCCCGGAGCCATTGTTACTTACAGGAGCCGGGAATATCCACTGCAGATTCTAAAAAGTCGTATGGGAAGTTCACCGGAAGAAATGCTGAATATATCCGTTGAAAATCTTGAATACGAAATAAGCAGCGTGCTTAGAAAAATTACCCGGGAAAAAGGAGCAGCAGTAGGGTTTTTAAAAGGACAGGGAGAAATTTCCAATACCAAGACCAGTGATGTTGCATTGGCATTATCAGAATTTTATAAGATTGATACAATTACCATAAATGGAAAACTAAATGCACTTAAAGACTTTTCCGCTTTAATTATTGCAGGACCATCGCAGCCTTTCGATGAAAAAGACAAGTTCATACTCGATCAATATATAATGCATGGCGGCAAAATTTTATGGCTCATTGATGCCATGGAAATGAATATGGATAGTCTAACTGTATCCAGCACAAACATTGCTTTGCCCAGAGAGTTGAATCTGGAGGATATGCTTTTTAAATACGGTGTTCGTATTAATTCTGATTTGCTATTGGATTTGCAGGCTGCACCAATACCAATCGTTACAGGTTATGTAGGAAACCAGCCCAAGCAGCAACTATTTCCCTGGTTGTATTTTCCATTGCTGCAAACAGATAATCCTAATCCAATTGTCCACAATTTGAATACCATCAAATGTGAATTCGCCAGTTCTATTGATACAATAGAAGCTGAAGGTGTAAGTAAAACGATACTTCTTGCAACCAGTAAATTCAGCAGACTGCAGATGTCGCCGGCACGTATAAGTCTGAATATGTTAAGAGATGAACCGGATCCAAAACTATTTAATAAACATGACATACCTGTAGCAGTTTTGCTTGAAGGTATATTTTCTTCCAACTATACGAATAGGATTCCTGATCAGCTTGCTTCCTCAAAAGAAATTGATTTTAAGAATACGAGTTTGCCAACAGCAATGATTGTTGCGGGAGATGGTGATATTATTGCAAATTATGTCAGTAAAAAGGGAGTGCCCTATCCACTGGGCTATGACAGGTTTACAGGACAGAATTATGGCAATAGAAATTTCATTCTTAATTGCATTGACTACCTCTGCGGCAACAAAGAAATACTCAGTCTGCGTGGAAAAGAAATAAGACTGCGCTTGTTGAATCCTGCCAAAACAGAAAACAGTGCATTCATTCAGTGGGCTAATATTTTAATTCCCGCTTTATTGGTAATTGCATTCGGATTAATTTTTAACTACATAAAGAAAAAAAGATTCGAACGATAATGAAGAAGAATAAAAGTTTATTTGTCATTCTCATTTTACTAAGTGCTTTGGCTTTATTTTTCATTTTCAGTAAAAATAATTCAACTTTAAAAAAAGAGTTAAGTGACTTTGCAGTTAAAGACACAGCTTCTATTACAAAAATATTTCTCGCCGATAGAAACGGTCATAGCATTAAACTGGAGAGAAAAGAAAACCAATGGTTGTTAAATGGAAAGTATGAGCCAAGACCGGATTTCCTGAATCTTTTTCTTGAAACTGTCTATAAAGTTGAGGTGAAAGCAAGGGTTGCTAAAGCAGCCTACAATAATGTAATAAAAGCTCTTGCTTCAACCGGAGTAAAATGTGAAATTTATATAAAGGACGAAAAAGATCCCTATAAAGTTTATTATGTAGGAGGACAAACAGAAAATTCAGAAGGCACGTTTATGATCCTTGAGAATTCTTCCACGCCCTTTATTACTGAGATAAATAGCTTCCTGGGTTACCTGACACCACGATATAGCGTCGACGAAGATGCCTGGAGAAGTACATTACTATTTAATTCCATTCCCAAAGAAATAAAAGAACTGACTTTGAGTTATACCAATTATTCTGAGAAATCTTTTACTATTCGTTCCGTAAATAATATCTATACTATTGAAAATCAACCAACTAATAAAGAAACAAAAGCCAATCAGGCATCACTTGAA
>JAYURB010000631.1:0-5316 GCA_043756425.1 Bacteroidota bacterium | reverse complement strand
TAAATGCTATTCTATAGTTCCTTTAAAAAGTAATGCATAAATAAAAAGAGTAAGGAAAGTGCCTAACTTATGTATATTAACTTGAGTAACTAAATTTTAAAAGCAATCTAAATTAAAAAAGGTCCAATACTTCAACTTATTTAAAAGCAAAAATTAATATAGTTTTTGTAAGAATTCAATTGTTTTTGTAATAAGTATTGAAAAAGTATTGAAAATGAATTGCATGAATCAAAATTGCTACAAAGATATACAATGTCTGAACCTTTAATCCTTCCTTTCAAGGTTCAGACAGTTTTTCACCGACAAATAATCCTTAATAGAAAAATTATCCCCAAAGCATACTCACCCCAAATCCAACCAACACCACACCAATCACCCTGTTAATCCAAACCATAACATTTGGCTTTAGAATATTTTTAATGCGGTTGGCAACATAGCTTTTTAAAAGGTCTGTTGAAAAAACAGTTGCTAATGTTGCTCCTAAAAAAATGGCTTCATGAATAGGTTTGTATTCTTCTCTACTTTTAATAAGTCCTACAACACCCAGCCAGAAAAAGAATACAGCGGGATTCAAAAGATTCAATAAAAATCCTTTTAGAATAAATTGAGCATGGACAGTTTTTTTATCATCATCAACTTCTTTCAGCTTAATTTTATGAAAGAAATTAAAAACACCGAAACCAATCATTAGAATTCCTCCAACGATACTCATGATTTTATGATGACTATCCATTGTTTTTAAAAAAGAAGCGAAGGTATAGCAGGCGGCAATAACGGCTGCATCGCTTAGCATTACACCAAAAGCAAGATGAGTTCCGGCCTTGAATCCCTCGTGCAGACTTGTTTGAAGCAGCGTAAAAAATACCGGTCCCAGCATAATTGCCAGCAAAAGTCCGAAAGAAATTCCGCTGAAAAGTGGTGCAATCCAGGCGGCAGAATTCATCGGCTTAAAAACGTTTTCCACTCTTTGTATTGCTCAGGTTTCATTACACGCGGAAATTTATTTTGGCCGCCCATCTTACCTTTATGGTCCATGAACTCGTAAAATTTCTGAATGGGAATTGCATGTACAAAAATATCTTTCAATGCCGATTTTCTTTCTACCAGATAGTCGTCATTCAATTCACATAGTTTTTTATCGATGAGTTTCTTAGCCATTACAACGTCTATTTCTTCTTTCGTGCCAATATACCAGTCGTGCGCGAATGTGCCTTCGAAGGGTATTCCGCTAACGGTAAATTCAGGAATTTCAACATTGGTTTTTTCCGAAACGTATTCTATGGCTTTGTTCATATTGTCGACAGATAAATGTTCGCCTGTCAGACTTAGAAAATGCTTGGTTCGTCCGCTGATGGTAATGTTAGCATTGTTTTTATCAGTGAAACGTATTACATCGCCGATTAAATATCGCCAGGCTCCGGCGCATGTGCTCATCACCAATGCATAATCCGTATTTTCATTAACATCTTCAATGCGCAATGCTTTTGCTTCAGGAGTTACTTCACCATTTGCATCAAAATTTTTATCGTTGAAAGGAATGAATTCATAGTAAATGCCATTATCGGTAATGAGTTTCATATACTTTGCTTCGGGCTCCGATTGAAAAGCAATAAAACCTTCTGAAGCAGGATACATTTCTATGTAATGAACTTTTTTAGAAAAGAACTTCGTGAAACTATTTCTATACGGTTCGAAAGAAACTCCTCCATGAGCATAGATGCGGAGGTTAGGCCAGATTTCGTGAATGTTTTTCAGTTTGTAGTGGGCAATTACTTTTTCCATTAACAGCTGAACCCAAGCCGGCACACCTGTAATAATGCCTATATCCCAGTTAGCAGCCTGACGCGTGATCTCCTCCAGCTTAACATTCCAGTCTTTTTCAAGCGATATTTTTTTCCCGGGTTTATAGAAGTGCTGGAACCAGATTGGAACCTGTCGTGCAGAAATTCCGCTGACATCGCCTTCAAAATAACCGCCTTGTTTTTTTAAATCAGTACTTCCGCCTAACCACAAAATTCCTTTTTCGAAAACAGTTGCCGGCAGATCATATTTTCCAAGTGTAATGATTTGTCTGATGCTTGCTTTGCGCAATGCTTTTATCATTTCACGGGTAACAGGAATATGCTTACTCGCTGCGCCAGCAGTACCTGAACTTAATGCAAAGAATTTCACATGACCGGGCCAGCAAACATCCGTCTCTTCATTAAGACAGCGATGCCACCACTTTTCGAAAATTTTATCGTAGTCGAAAAGTGGTACATTGTTCTGAAACGATGTTTGCGGGTTACCGGAATTTAGTATTCCGGTAAAATCATATTGTTTACCGAATGAAGTATATTCCGCTGTTCGTAAAAGTTTCTTTAATTCGCGCTTCTGATAAAACGCAGGACTGTTATTACGCAATTTAACATGCGTACCCAATCTTAATCCTTGTTTTATTAATGAACCCAGCAACGGCATAAAGAAGACTTATAACTGCAAATTAGTAATTTACTTGAATGATACGCTTATTAATAAGTGGAATTGCTCTGAATATATCAGGCTGTCACCATCAGTTTCTTTTTCAAAGTTGCATCGATGGCGTCCAGAAATTCTTCTGTATAGACATAATGCTTGCCGTGAGAAACATCATTTCCATAGACATTCACAGCAAGATCTTTTGTCATTTTACCGTTTTCAACAGTTTCAATGCAGGCATCTTCCAGTGTTTTGCAAAAACGAATAAGCTCTTGGTTATTATCAAGCTTACCACGGAATTCCAATCCTCTAGTCCAGGCAAAGATGGAAGCAATAGGATTTGTTGATGTTGGTTTACCTTTTTGATGGTCTCTGTAATGACGGGTAACAGTGCCATGTGCAGCTTCTGCTTCCATTGTTTTTCCATCAGGCGTAATAAGCACAGAAGTCATCAGTCCTAAAGAACCAAAGCCCTGTGCCACAGTATCCGATTGAACATCGCCATCATAATTTTTGCAGGCCCAGACAAAATTGCCATTCCACTTCAATGCCGAAGCAACCATGTCGTCAATTAATCTGTGTTCATAGGTAATTCCGGCAGCGTCAAAACGCGACTTGTATTCTTTTTCGTATATCTCCTGGAAGATATCTTTGAAGCGGCCGTCGTATTTTTTCAAAATGGTGTTTTTGGTAGAAAGATAAAGCGGCCATTTTTTCATCAATGCCTGGTTAAAACATGCATTGGCAAAACCACGGATAGATTCATCGGTATTGTACATGGAAAGAGCGACACCATCTCCTTTGAAATTATAAACTTCAAAAACCTGCGGTTCTCCATTTTCAGGAGTGAAGGTCATTGTCAATTTGCCTTTTCCTTTTATCAGCGTATCTGTAGCACGGTATTGGTCTCCAAAAGCATGACGACCGATACAAATCGGGGCCGTCCAGTTAGGCACCAGACGCGGTATATTTTTAATTACAATGGGCTCACGAAAAACAGTACCATCAAGAATATTTCTAATGGTTCCATTGGGTGATTTCCACATTTGCTTCAGGCTAAATTCTTGTACGCGGGCTTCGTCCGGTGTAATTGTTGCGCATTTTATCCCAACACCATATTTTTTAATGGCTTCGGCGGAATCGGTAGTTACCTGGTCATTTGTTTTATCACGATTTTCCATGCCCAGATCAAAATATTTAATATCGGCATCGATGTAGGGGAAAATGAATTTGTCTTTGATCATTTTCCAGATGATGCGCGTCATTTCATCGCCATCAAGTTCGACTACGGGGTTGTTAACTTTTATTTTAGTGCTCATAGATTTATAGTGTTTAGTGGCAAATTTAACCTTTTTCCAAATGATTTTATCCCCCTGATAACTTTAATTAACACTGCCTGATGTTTGTATTTGGCCTTTTGCTAACTATTATATTTGCAGAAGTGAAAGTATATTCTTCCATAGATGAATTCCATGGCATTGGAAATGCTGTTGTGACTATTGGCACCTTTGATGGCGTACATGCCGGCCATCAGTTGATTATACAAAGGCTTCGTAAAATCGCTTCAGAAACCAAGGGCGAGACGGTAGTACTCACTTTTTTCCCCCATCCCAGAATGGTTCTGCAGCCGGAAGATAATGATCTCAAGCTCATTACCACCATGAAGGAAAGGGAAGAACTTTTGAGGAATTTTGGCATCGATCACCTGATTATTCAGCCTTTTAGTAAAGATTTCTCACGTATTAGCGCAACACAATTTGTTAGAGATGTTTTAATACAAAAAATTGGCACAAAAACACTTGTTATCGGTTACGATCATCATTTTGGCCGAAATCGCGAAGGCTCTTATAAGGACCTGGAAGAGATGGCGCCAATTTATAAATTCAGACTTGAAGAAATCCACGAACAAATCATTAATCATATTGCTGTTAGTTCTACAAAAATCAGGTCTGCACTCTTAACAGGAGATACAGACACAGCCAATACCCTTTTAGGTCACGATTTCTCCCTTGAAGGAAAGGTTGTAAAGGGCCAGCAGATTGGCAATGAACTCGGTTTTCCTACCGCTAATATTGATGTTATTGAAGCATATAAACTTATTCCTGCCGATGGAATTTATGCCGTTAAAGTTGATTTAGATGGAGTAATTCACAAAGGCATGCTTTATATTGGCAGTCGCCCTACATTAGGTGGAAATTCAAAATCCATTGAAGTCAATATTTTTGATTTCAAAAGAGATATTTATGGTAAAAAACTGCGTGTAGTTTTTAAAAAAAGAATCAGGGGAGATATGCATTTTGAAAACCTCGAGAAACTTAAAGAAAAAATGAAGGAAGATAAGTTACGTGCAACAAAATTGCTGTCCTGACGTTATTGATTTATTAGTAAATATTAAGATGAAGCCATTTTCATTTTCAATGATAATTGAATGGCAATTTAACAGTTGAATTAATCCGGTGAGAATAGCATTTTTATTTTGTTTTTTGTTTTCATTCCAAAGCCTGATGGCGCAGGAAATCGTCATTATTGATGATAGCATTTATATTTACCGCAGTCTGAAAGAGGCATCCCTTCGCCCGGAAAAAGTTTTTCGCCTTCATCTGATTAAAACCAAACTCGATACCTTCCCTCCTGAAATATTAACTTTTACAAATTTAACCGACCTGGATCTGAGCAAAAACCGTCTGGAGGAAATTCCTCCCGGAATAGGCAATCTTGTTAATCTTAGAAGTTTAAATCTTGCCAATAACAAACTGGTACATCTTCCACCGGAAATTGGACGCCTGAAAAATCTGGAGTTTCTTGGACTGAATAGAAATGTTTTGGAAGACCTTCCTTCAACAATTAGCGGACTTCAAA
>JAYURB010000630.1:0-2320 GCA_043756425.1 Bacteroidota bacterium | reverse complement strand
AGAATTAAGGTACTGGGCATCATCAAAGATAATCACCGGGGTTACTTTGAGATTTTTGTCATAATTTACCAGTAATTTCTGAATTGATTTGAACAGGTCACATTTTCGGTGCTGAGCTTCTCCGCCGAGTTCTGCATTTAACTGGCGATAAAATTCAGATTTATTGATTGTTGTTAATGGCAGATAAATAACTTTGTAGGAGTTTTCTTTCAGTGATTCTTTAAAAGCCCTGATAAGGGTAGATTTACCAACCCCGGCATCTCCGGTAATCAGCATTAATCCCCTCGCTTTTTTCATATAATCAAGCCTCGATAGGGATTCTTTAAAATCAGCAGAGTGGTAAAGTGATTTTTCTGCTTTGCCAAAAGGTTCGCCCGATAATCCATAGAATGCTTTAAACATTTACTTCCTCCATAAAACTGAATATTGGTAAGTGCCTTGATGATGCGTTTTCTACCAGGTTAACCTGTTTTAGCCTGGCAATAGGTTTCTCTTTGTCATAGAGATAAAGTTCTTCCGACTTTGCGGAATCAAACCTGACATCAATAAATTCAGAGATATATTTAGCCGGTACTTCATATGTTTTTCCATTCACTGAAATCGTTGAATCCTTTTTCACTTTTCGTTCGATTCTTTGTAAGAATAACTGGTGTACTTCATTTTCCGGTATTCTTTTGATGTTTACCTGCTGGTTCGAGGCAATAAACCTGTCCATTGGGCTTTGTCCGGTAGAGGAATGTACTGATTTGTTGTATTCTTTTTCTACCCAGTCAGAAAAGCATTTGTTGAGCACTTCAATATCACTAAAGTCAGCATTACACATGAACATTTGGCGGACAGTCCTGTTAAAGCGTTCGATTTTTCCTTTTGCCTGGGGGTCATATGGTTTTGTGTGTACCAAAGCAATACCTAATCTGGCACAGGACATATGAAGATTATCACTGATGTAGGCACTACCGTTATCGCAATAAACTACCTTTGGCAGACCATATCTCAATATTGCCGCCTTTATTGTAATCTCCAGTGATATTGAACTTTCTGAATAATACCAGCCGTAACCGGTAATCACCCTGGAATGGTCATCAATTATACAGCAGAGATACGTTTTCTTTTTATTGATGAACGGGCCATGCATAAAATCCGATACCCAGAGCTCATTAATATGCTCTTTCTCAAATCTCTTCCTGGCTGTCTTTTCTGTTTTCGTCAACAACTGATGTTTCCTGACATATTTACTTAACGTATTTGCCGAAAAATCACTGGCTGAAATATGACCATCAGCAATTAATAGTCTGTAAAGTTGTGCTGACGATATTATCCGGTAATCACTTATCACTGATTTGATAATATTTTCCAGTTCTGTATTTATTAATTTAAAGATACCTTTATCGTTCCTCGGATTTTGTTTTAGACCTTCAATACCGTACTTCCTGTATATATGAAGCCATTTTTTAAATGTCGCAGCCTTAAATTTCTTTAGCCCCTGTCCCGGAACATCATAACTTTTCTTTTCCATCTGGCGGAAATATTCGGCCTGTGTGTTTCCATGTATTACAGGAGCAATTATCCCGTATCTGAATAAAGCAATCTTTTCATCTTTGTCTTTCATTGTTTTACCTCGCTTAAATATCCTTATTTTAAGATAAGGTATTAGCTACAATCAGCATATGGCAATGTGTGTGGTTAAGTTAAAGTTATTAAAAAATGAGCGCAGACAGGTGATTTTTTCTCCGGTAAAACTGTAAAAAATTATCATCAGAACCTGAAATTTAAAACAGAAGTTCTGCTTTAACAAAACTGGGCAGCACAACCAAAGAGAAACTGGCTGTTCTCATAATGGCTACCATTCTTTCTGTAATAATCCCAGCTTAAACCTGTTGGTCCTCGTATCATTGCATCTGATTCGGATACATATCCAAGGCAATAATCAATAAAGCTTTTGAAATTTATCTCATAACTAATCATCTTAATGATTTTAAGCTTTTCAATACTTTCTGAGAGTAATTTATTAAAACTGTATAACTGTGACGATTCCTTAATCTCAGGATAAAACTGCTCAAGTGTCTGATTATTGCTGTGCTCTGACTGAAAAGAAGCTACAGAAAGTAAAAAATCAATCATATATTTCCTATAGGGAATCAACTGCCACGGTAATAATGAAAATGTCCGGGCTTTTACTTTACCTTCTTTCCGACAGATAAAACGGGCTATCGGGAAATCTTTAAAGAAAGTTCCCCTTTCATCAACTACATGTCGGTAATAATATCCGTGGAACCGGCAACAGTCTTTACCACTGCATATCGGACACCAATGGCTGTAT
>JAYURB010000629.1:0-2321 GCA_043756425.1 Bacteroidota bacterium | reverse complement strand
TTGCTAGGACTTATCGCTAATAGTGACACATTCCGAATGGAGCTTTTTATTTACGACAGAGGTTTGCATAAAAGCAATATCATTACGACTCCTTCTTTTACGCTAAGGACACAGTAGAAACTTTTTTACTTTTATTTTCTGTATTGAAATCCAATAGTTCGTTTATCGATAGAGAGTCTTGTGATATCATTTGAAACATGCCTTTATCTTTATTGTATTCAGCCAGATATTCCTGTTCTGTCTGGCCGGGTGTTGGGATAAATAATGCATTCACCTCCAAAGCTATGCAATCCATTATGGTTGAATAGCCGGAACGACAAACAACTTTTTTAGCATTGATAAGCAGAGACTTTATTTCCTCATCGCTTGTATGATTCAGCCAAGTAATGGACGCTGAATTTTCTTTTTGAATAGTGTTTCCAGGTAGACCCCTGATAATACAGCAGGCAATCGATTGTCCCTGCAGAAGGAGAGAAATTTTTTCTTCCAAAATTGTTCTTTGTGGTTCAGGTCCGCTTAACAATACTACGAGGTCGAATGTTTTTGCTGGAACAATATTCGTAGTATTATCAAACCTACTTAGTAATCCTATAAATTTTACATTACCGGGTTTTCTTTTTATGTGAGATAATTTACCGGCATAATTAATTTCCCCATCCAAGTCAGGAACAAGACAAGTGTCGTATTTTTTGATGAACCATAAAATTACATAATTAACAAAAAATGCCATGAACCTTAGTCCATGTTTTAAGTGAACATTTAATTGATGTGTAATAAAAACAGAATGAATATTTTTATTCCATAATCCATAACAGTTGTCGGAAACAACTTCAGTTATCTCATGTTGTTGAATTATTTTTTTCAACCAAAAATGTTCTCTAAAAATAGCAAGGATAATTTTTGGAAGCTGCAGAATAATAGCGAACGACAATGAATATTTCTCAGAATACCGAATGTTATATGCCGGTTTTTGAAGAATCAACAATTCCGGAAAATAGGATTTAAAAAAGTCATACGATTTTCCTGCTGAAGCCAATATCACTTCATCGCCGTTTTTCTGAAAGGTGCGTATTAAAGGCACAAGCCGCGTGGCATGACCCATGCCCCAATCGAGGGCGGCTATTAATATTTTTTTGTGCTCAGGCAAGGAATTACAATTAGTTCTAAAGTTAGGGAAAATTTAGAAACAATAACTTGTGATGCTGGGTTAATGTAAGTGAAATAGTTTGTTTAATATAATTGAATTTTAGTACATATTCATCGTATAAGCCGACAAACTTTTCCTGAATATACCAATCTTTCATCCTTGAAAATTTGTATCAAAAATAATCCTTCAGAAAGGTTAATATTCAAAACATTGTTTTTCTCATGCAGCCGGCAACGAAACACTTCTTCTCCCAATATATTGAACATCCTTAACTCATTTTGTCTGTCCGGCTGTTCAAGTTCAATAGTTAATTCATTTAGAAAAGGATTCGGATAAACCGACACACTAATTTTATTCTCAAGATACTCATCAATACCAACTGTACAATTAGAAACTTCACAACCCACACTATCCACTTTTAGTACCCATAAATCCTGATGGCCTGTATCGGGTGCTTGGGGATTTACAAAGCCACAAGCGACAAAGCCGCCATCGGGGGTTGGGGAAATGTCTCTTAAATATGAACTACCGTAATAAGAGCTGTAATAATTTTTATACCAAAGACTATCTCCATTAGCTGTTGTTTTTAAAATTATACCCTGATAACCAAATGGGAAAGGCGGATAAGCATCATCACCTGTTGCAATTAAAGAACCATCGCTTAGTTCTCTGACCGAATAAAGCGTTCCACCACCAAACTCACCAGCCACATATTTTCTTTCCCAAAGCATATTGCCAGATAAATCAAACTTTGCAAAATAGGGATGACGTCGACTCTGCATTCCATATGCAAAAGTTCCAGCAATTACTATATTACCATCCTGTGTAGAAACAATACTTAATGCTTCATCAACCCATTGACTGCCATAAGTTGTGTCCCATTGAAAAATACCACTGCTGTCGATTTTTAAAATGTAGATATCGATCAATGAACCGGGAAAACGTCGCCAGCCTGTTAGTGCATATCCTCCATCTGAGGTTTGGGTAAAAGAAAAGGTAATTTCCTCACTGCCGAAATACCCATATTCTTTTTGCCAGATAAGATTACCCGAACTGTCTGTTTTTATAACTAATGCATTGCCAAATGAATCAACAGTTGCAGTTGAACCACACATTAAATATCCTCCGTCAGAAACAGGTTTTGCCATCCAGCCACTTTGGAATTTTCCGTCTC